>CAYQRM010000053.1:0-6594 GCA_964419785.1 uncultured Solibacteraceae bacterium
GCTGTCGCTGGTCAGGCCGTAGAACACGCCCCAGCCGGCGCGGACGATCGTCGTGTGGTCACCGCTGAGGTCGTAAGTCGCGCCGAGACGCGGCCCGAAGTTGTTCTTGTCCTGATGGAACGACGTCGTGAGCGGCAGCGCGGGGTTGCCGTTGAAGGCGACCCCGTTGGTCGTCACCGAACCCGGCTCTGGCAGCGCCTGGTAGTCGTAGCGCAGGCCGAGGTTGGCGACGATCTTCTCGTTGACGCGCCACGTATCCTGGATGTAGAAGGCCTGCTGCCAGGTGTTGAAGTTCAACGCGCCGCCGATGTTGTTCAGGTCGAAGGCCTGCGTGAACGTGCTGTAGTGCTGGCCGGAGCTGGCGCCGCCGGCCGGCGTGCAGCCGACCGACCCGATCGGACAGTCGTTGGCGATCGCGGTGAGATTCGAGTACGCGTAGGTGCCGCCGCCGTTGAACAGGTTGACCAGCTGTTCCTTGATGAAGTTGATGTCGGCGCCGAACTTGATGCTGTGTTCGCCCTTGAAGTACGTCACCGAATCCAGGAACTCGTAGCGCTGCTCGTGCGGGTACGCGTAGCGCGGCAGGAAGTTCGGCATCCCGAAATTGATCCCGCCGGTGACCGTCGTCGCCGGCGGCACGCCGTTGGGCAGCTGTTCCTCATAGTCGCGGCCCATCTGCGTGCGGAACTCGTTCACCATGTTCTGCTTCAGCACGGTGCTCAGGCTGCCGACGAAGAAGTCGGTCTGCACGCTGTCGGTGCCGTTCATGTTCTGCGCCAGGTTGACGACCGGCTGCGTCTGAATGCCGTTCGGCGAGTTCCAGCGGTGCGAGTTGATGCTGAGCGAGAGCTGGTTGTTCGAGTTGAGGACCAGATCGACTTTGCCGAGGCCGACCTTGTTGTTGCCCTGGCGCGGCGTCAGTCCGCTGATGCTGTTGAAAAACGCGAGTGACGCCGCGCAGTTGGCCGCCGGCGCCGTGCACGCGCCCGTCGGGAACGTCGCGTTGTTGTAGTTGGCGTAGATCGGGAAGTTGCGGTACTGCTGATCGTAGTCGACGAAGAAGAACGCTTTGTTCTTCTCGATCGGCCCGCCGAAGCCCGCGCCAAACTGCTGCCGGTTCTCGTTCGGCTTGCCGCCGCCGGGCAGGATGATGAGCGGGTTCTGCGCCTGCATCTCGTCGGTGCGGACGAAGTAGAAGCCCTCGCCGGAGAACCGGTTCGTGCCCGATTTCGTGACGGCGTTCACCGTGCCGCCAGCCGACCGGCCGAACTCGGCAGACATGTTGCTCACGCCGACCTGGAACTCTTTGATCGACGACTCGCTGATCGAGTACGCGATGCGGGTCCGACCGCGCGCTTCGGAGAAGAACGCCTGGTTGTTGTCGACCCCGTCGACCATGTTGTTGTTATAGAGCCCGGAGATGCCGCGATAGCTCACCAGACCGAAGTTGCCGTCGTTGGTGATGCCCGGGCTGAGCAGCGTGAAATTGTCCCAGCGGCGCCCGGTTACCGGCAGGTTGTTGATCTGATCCTGGCCGATGACGTTGCTCATGCCGGTCTTCTTCGTGTCGATCGTCGCGCTGTCGGCCGTGACCGTCACCGCCTCGGCGACGCCCTGGGGATTCATCTTGACGTCGACCGGCGTCGTCTGACCGACGTTGACGGGGACGTCAGTCACCGGGGCGGCCTGGAAACCGCTGAGGCTCACTTTCACTTCATACGTGCCGGGCTGCAAGGCTACGGCGCGATAGTGGCCGACCGTGTCGGTGACCTCCTGACGCGTCACGTTGGTGTTGACGTTTCGGATCGTGACCGTCACGCCTGGCAGCACACCGCCGGTGTTGTCGGTGACGATGCCATCGATCGTCCCGGTGGCCGCAGTCTGCGCCAGAGCCACGCGCGAGAGGCCCAGCAGCAATACCGCGACGTAAAACATTCGCGCTAATCCCTTCAACCGCATTGATAACCTCACTGTTGAGAAATGCCGTCTCCTGATCCTGCAATCGCTGGAAGACGCCGGACATTCTATGCCGTCTCCGGTAACGGAGGCGCGACAAATAGAGGTCGGGGGATAAGCGATGAGCTACTGGCTGTCGGCGAACGCTTTGATGCGCTTGGCCGCTTCTTTGAGGTAGTGCTCGTCCATCTCGATCCCGACGAAGTCGAGGCCGAGCCGGGCGGCGGCAAGCGCCGACGACCCAAGCCCGAGGAAGGGATCCAGGACGGTCCCCGCCCGAGCCGTACCGTGCAGTTTCAGACACTGCTCGGGAACCTTGGGCGGGAAGGAGGCCGGGTGCGGCCGGTCGCGGTCGCGGCTTTGAATCGTTTCGTACGGGATGAACCAGGTGTTGCCCCGGCACCGCAGGCCGTTGCCGGCAGTCGCCCAGCGCGCGATGTTCGACCGATCTTGATAGGGCACCCCGACGGCCCGCCGATCGAGACGCGTCTGGCCGCCCGGCGTGAAGTGAAAGATGAACTCGTGGCAGTCGTTGACGAACCGATCGCTGTTGATGGGCTTGTAGTGCCCGACTGCCACGTCGCGATCGAAGCCGGCGGACGGGCCGACGGCCTCGCGGTCGATCGCAATCGATTTCACCCAATGAATGGTGTTTTGCAGCCGGAAATGCCGCCGCGCGACCTGCGCAACCTCGAGCGGAATCCACGGATCGGTGGGCTTGGCGCCGACGTTCAAGAACAAGGAGCCCCGCGGCGACGAGACCCGGGCCACCGCGCGCATCCAGCGGTCGGTCCAGTTGAGATATTCGGTCCGGGGCAAATCGTCCTGATAGGACCGGTAGCGCACGCCGATGTTGTAGGGCGGCGACGTGACGACCACCCCGATCGAGCCCCGCTCGAGCGCGGGCAGGACCGTCAGGCAGTCGCCGAGATAGAAGCGGATGAGCGCCCCGCGGACTCGAAGCTCGAACCGGGGGCGCAGAGGCCGGTCAGAGACCAGCGCCAGTGCCATACGGAAAGCTTCTCGGCAGAAGGACTTGCGAAGTACAGATCTGACAGATCAGGCCCCAGGCGCTAGGCCTGGGCCCTCAAGCCTAGACTAGGACGCGCGGACGACGTCAGCGGGGCCGAAACCGTGGGCAACACGATCGGCGCTGACCGGCTGATTGCGCTGGTGACCGGCGTCGGGACACGACGCGCCTTTCTCCTCAATGTAGGTGATCTCCCGGCTGGAACCGATTTCTCGATACCGGCCCGAGACGCACCCGCACGTGAGCGTCGTGAAGCCCAACAAGCGAACGAGACTCATCGAAGGGGACCTCGCCGCACATTACTGCAAGCGGTGTACCGTTTCTGACGAGATTTCCCTCTATCCGAGTTCCATGATTTTCCCAAGGTACTGGGCGGGTTCTACGGGGCGATTGCAGAATCGTGACCGCGACGTGTAGAAGAGTGTGTCATTCCTACCGCGTTGATGGATTCGTGACACCAAACGGTTGGATTCAAAACGACTGCTTGAAGAGATCCAAATCCCGTAATCGCTGGTTCGCCGCGAACCGCCGCGCCGCAACCACGCGCCAGATGAGGAGCAGATGCAGCATTGCGTAGACCGCCAGCTCGAGGGCGACGGCGCCCGGCAGAGAGGAGCCTTCGACTGCGGTCCGCACTGCTATGGGAATGAAATTGACGAGCGTGGCAAGGATGAAGAGCCGCGCAAATAGCGGGTCGATGCCGCTCCCGCTCGACGCCTTCGGACCCAGGGCCATCGCGGCGTGCTCCCAGGCCGGCAGATCGGCCCCCGTCTCGTACCGAGCCTGCAGGTAGCGCCCGACTCGTTCGACGCCGACGTGCGTCGCGAAGACGACCTCGAACCCGGCAGCAAGCACGAACAGCGGGAGGAGGGCGATTGCTGAAAAGACTGCCCAGACGGCCGCCGCGAACGCGAGCGCCGCCCATGCCACGAATGTAATTAGCGCGACAATGAGGCGAAGCGATCCACGCTCCCGAATCGTCTCTCTAAGTACCCGGAACTCTTCGATTGCGAGCGGTGAGGGCGGGTTGGTCATGGCCGGGTGGGATCCTAGCGAAAAAGACGCCAAACTCCGATACTTTTGATTGCTGAATAGGTGACAATAGAACGGCCGGCTGCCAGTGTGCCCGACGCACAACGCTGGTACGGAGATTGATTCACTGTATTTGTTGCGGGCGAAGAAGTTGCGGTGTTAGGATGCGGCCGTCTTCATGGCCGGGGCGCCCAAGCGGGCGCCGCACCCTACTGGGAATCGAACGCGGGGGAATAGTCAGCGTGCGAATTGACTACCGTCGTCATAGGGCCGCGACCTTCAGCGGCGTGTTCTTGCTGGTCGCGTCCTTGGGCGCCGGTGTAGCGTCCGCGCAATCAACGACCTCCTCGACCTCGTCCTCGAAGACCGCCAAGCCGGCGGTCACCTCGACGACGAAAACCACGGCATCAACGACTTCGAGCAAGACGGCTGCGGCCCGGGCGCAGGCGGCGGCGCGCGCTCGCGCGGCGGCGGCCAACCGGGTCCAGCAGGACGCCCAGACCGCGCACTTCAAGCGCGACCTGCTCGGCAATCTCGTACCGGACGTACGCGCCGCGGCGGCGATCGTCTACAACCCGGCGACCGGCGAAGTGATTTGGGAAGAGAACTCGCACGAAGAGCGTTCGATTGCGAGCTTGACGAAACTCATGACCGCGGTGACGTTCGTCGCCGACGATCCGGATCTGACGCAGCGCGTTGCGGTGACGCGCACGGACCTCTACGGTGCGTCGACCACGTATCTGCGTGCCGGCGAGCTGGTGTCGTACGATGACCTGCTGCACCTCACGCTCATCGCCTCCGACAACGCCGCGGCGCGCGTGCTCGCGCGGACGTCGGAAGGCGGCACGGCGGCGTTCGTGGGACGCATGAACGACATGGCCAACCATCTCGGCCTGTCGAACACGCACTACGCCGATCCGTCCGGGCTCAATCCCGACAACATGTCGTCGGCCTACGATCTGTCGCACCTGATTACCTTCGCGTCGTCGGACGAACGCCTCGGTCCGATCATGCGCACGGCCGAATACGAAGTACACACCAGCCAGCGGATGATTCCGATTCACAGCACGAACAAGCTGCTCGGGACCGACGTCGACGTGCGCGCGGGAAAGACGGGCTTCATCGCCAAGGCTGGCTACTGCCTCGCGACGCTCTTGCAAGTGCCGCAGGGGAGCCAGGTCGCGGTCGTCGTGCTCGGCGCCTCGAACAGCGCGACGCGCTTCTGGGAAGCGCGCCACCTCTTCAACTGGGTCGTCAGCCGCGGTCAGGGCATCGTCGGCGGCGATCCGAAGAATCCCGACAAATAAAGCTCGCCAAGGCGGGCGTTCGACGGCGGTAGACTGGCGCTGGTGGAGTCATCGACGGCGCCTGATGAAGGTGTGTCTGGCCGCACCCCAATCGCGGGGCGCGCGCCGAAGATGCACGTGCTGATGGTCGCCTCTGAGCTCGCGCCGTTTGCCAAAACGGGCGGGCTCGGGGACGTGCTCGGCGCGCTGCCGCCGGCGCTCGAACGACTCGGCCATCGCACGACGGTCGTCGTGCCGAAGTACCGCGGCGTGGTGCCGCCACCAGCCGAGGTCGCGGTTCGCCGCGTCCGCGTCGGGGCAACCACTCGAGACGTCACGTTGCACGTGGCCGCGATCTCGCCGCGCCGGCGGATCGTCTTCGTGGACGTGCCGGCGCTCTTCGATCGCGACGGCATCTACGGGCAGGGCGGCGTGGACTACGCCGACAGCGCCGAGCGGTTTGCCGTCCTCGCGACCGCCGCGCTCGACGTCGCGCACGCGGGCGGCGCGCGCGCGTGGCCTGACATCATTCATGCGCACGACTGGCAGGCCGGGCTCGTGCCGCTGCTCATGCGCGCGACGTCGGAGCGGTGGCCGGCGCTCGCGGGCGCGGGGCTCGTGATGACGATTCACAACCTCGCCTATCAGGGCGTGTTCCCACGCGAGGTCGTGCCTGCGCTCGGTTTGCCGTGGGACGTGTTCACCATGGACCGCGGCGAGTTCTGGGGCAAGTTCAGTTTCCTCAAGGCCGGCATTACGTCGAGTGACGTAATCACGACGGTGAGCCCGACGTACGCGCGCGAAACGCAACGGCGTGAGTTCGGCTGCGGCTTCGAGGGCGTGCTCTCGGCTCGCGCCGATCGGTACGTCGGCATCCTCAATGGCATCGACACTGACGTCTGGAACCCGGAAACCGATCAGTGGCTGCCGGCATCGTATTCATCGCGGGCGGTCGCGGGCAAAATCGCGTGTAAGCGCGCGTTGCTTGCGCGGTTCTCGATGCCGCAGGGCGACGACGCCATGGATCGCCCAGTCATCGGCCTGGTGTCGAGGTTGGTCGATCAGAAGGGGCTGGCGCTCGTCGAGCAGGCGAGCGATGCGCTCGTCGGGCTCGATGCAACGTTCGTCTTCGTCGGGACGGGCGACGCGAAGTACGAACGTTTTTTGCGCACCCTGGCGTCGCGTCATGGATCGCGCGTTGGCGTGTTCGTCGGATTCGATGAAGCGCTCGCGCACCTGGTGGAAGCGGGCTCGGACATGTTCTTGATGCCGTCAATCTTCGAGCCGTGC
>CAYQRM010000054.1:0-16700 GCA_964419785.1 uncultured Solibacteraceae bacterium
CCTGAGCTCCGCGGCATACGCGTCCTTCGCCGCACGCGCGCCCAGAATCCAGCCGATGACGACGCCCACCATCAGGACGCCCGGAATGAAGATGAAGTGACTCGACGGCATGGCGTCACGCGCGCTTGCTCGAGCGGAGACGATCGTTGAGCGCGCCGAGCTCGCGCTCGACTTTCGCAAGCCGGCTCCAGATCGTGAACACATACACGGCGAGCGCGACCCAGACGAACCCGTAGGCGATGAAGACCAGCGGCGCGGCGGGAATGGGCTCCTGCATCTGGCCCGGCGTGACGGGCACGAACTGGCCCTGCGCCTGCGCGAAAAGCGCGACCGCGGACAAGAGCATGAGTACCGAGAGGACGATCGCTTTCTTCATGGGTTACCTCGTGACGTTGAACTCTGACCGGCCTTTTCGCTTCGAACCGGCCACGGGTCAGGCCCGGCTTACGCCAATCGGGGCCAGACCCCCGCTCATCTCTGAGCGTTCAGTCTTCGAGCTCGATGTACGCGGCTTCGACCGTGGCGCGCGCGGCCTCGAGCCGCACTCGCAGAACGAGCAGCACGAAGTACAGGAGCAGAAATCCGGTCGCGCACCAGCCGAACACCGCCATCATGTCGGGCGGCAGCGAAATCACCACTGTCGTCGTCGGATGCAGCGTGCGCCAGACGTTGACGGACCAGTAGACGAACGGCACGAGCGCCATGCCGAAAACGCCGACGGCCGCCGCCAGGACTTCGGCGCCGGCGCCGGCGAACCGGCGGAGCAGCAGATAGGCGACGAAAATCATCCACATGATGAGCGTCATCATGAGGCGCGCCTCCCACTGCCACCAGACGCCCCACGCCTTGCGCGCCCAGAGCGGGCCGGTCACGAGCACGATCAATCCGAACACGACGGCGAGCTCCGCCGCAGCGAGCGCGAAGTGATCCGCGAGCGGCTTGCGGCGCACGAGAAAGATCACGCTCGCAATGCCGCAGACGAACGCCGAGGCGAACGTGATGATGGCCGACGGAACGTGGAAGTAGAAAATCTTCTGAATCAGCCCCATCGTCGACTCGTAGCTGACGGCGTCGATCATGAATGGGGCGCGCACGAAGATGATCACGGCGGCGATGAGCGCGATTGGGACGAGGCGGTTGACGATGGACATGCGGCCCGTCTCCTACTCGCTCATGACCGCGCCGAACGTCCAGAGCGCAAGCGTCAGGAACACAGCGTCAAAGAATACCAGCATCGCGAGCCAGGCTTGGGCGAGCGCCAGATCGGGCTCGACGGCGAAGATCGCGCCCGTGCCGACGGCGCCGGCGATCACGACGGGCACGGCAATCGGATAGAGCAAGACCGGCAGCAGCACGTCGCGCGAGTGCGCGCGCACCAGCATCGCCGCAAAGAGCGTCCCGACCGACGCCAGTCCGATCGTGCCCGTCACCAACAGCCCGGCCAACAGCCACGGCGCGCGACTGAGGGGCGCGTCGAACAGGAATCCAACGAGCGGCACGATGATGACTTCGACACCGAGCATGAGCAGCACGAGGCCGAGCAGCTTGCCGAGATACACCGCCGCCCGCTCGACCGGCGACAGCAAGAGCGCGCGCAGCGTCTCGCCCTGACGCTCGCGCTCGAACACACGCGTCAGCGCGAGCGTGCCCGAAAACGTGACCGTGACCCAGAGAATCCCGGCCGGCACGCCCTCGATGACGCGCCCCTCACGCACGAAGCTGAACGCGAAAATCAGCACGCACGCGACGGCGAAAAAGACCGTCGTGTACGCGAGCTCGCGGCTGCGCGCTTCGACGACGAGATCCTTCTTCGCGATGAGCCACGCGGCGGCGAGCACGCTCATGCCGGCGCGCCTCCCGCAATCGCCGCCCGGTACCGGTCGCGCAGCGAGCCACCCGAGACGGCCATCGGCAACGCGCGGCCCTGACTCAGACAGATGGCGCGATCGATCACGCCGTCGGCGCTCTCGAAATCATGCGTCGCCATGACGACGACGGCGCCGCGGGCGCGAAGCGCGGCCAGCCGCGACACGAGCAGCGCCGACGACTCATCGTCGAGCCCGGTGAACGGCTCGTCGAGCAGCACGAGGCGCGGGTTGTGCACGAGCGCGCGCTCGAGGGCGAGGCGCTGTCGCAATCCGCGCGAGAAGCTCGAGACGCGATCGTTCGCGCGGTCTCGGAGACGCGCGGCGTCGAGCGCCTCGGACACGCGCTCGTCGATCGACGCCACACCATGCAGCCGTCCGAAGAACGTCAGGTTCTCGCGCGCGGTGAGATCGCCGTAGAGAAACAGATCGTGTCCGAGCACGCCGACGCGCGCCCGGAGCGCATCGCCGAGGTCGCGCGCGCGCCGATCCCCGTACCGCACTTCCCCGCCGGTCGGTCGAATCAGCGTCGACAAGACGCCGAGCAGCGTCGACTTGCCCGCGCCGTTCGGCCCGAAGAGTCCGACGATCTCGCCCGCGCGAAACGTGCACGTCACGTGCGACAGCGCGCGCCGGCGGCCGTACAGCCGCGAGACGTCGGCCACCTCGACGCGATCGAAATCTGCGGGAGCGGCCGCGCTCACGTCGGGCTCACGCCACCCGGCGGCGCGAACCCGGACCGAACCCGGCCCAGAGCCCGGCGGACAAGACGCATGCGGAGAGCAGGAGCGCGACGTTGCGCGGCCAGGTCGGGTGATACGGCAGACCGCTGATGTCGATCGCGAACGGACGTCCGGCCGGCAGCGGCGGGCCGCTGCCGACCAGCAGGTTCCGCCCCTGATCGGTGCCCGCCTGTTTGTTGGTGATCTGCGGCGACTGCAGATCGAGGCCGCCCGTCTGCGAAACGAGCACCGTCACCTGCTCGAGCGGCGCCGGCCAGACCTGCTCGAAATGCGCGACCGGCCCATCATGCGGCAGCTCGAATCCCACCTGCACGCTGGTCGTCCCGGGCGCGAACGGTCCGGTCACCGTGACGCGGCCAGCCGTCAGCGTCGCCTGAAACGAGGAATCCTGAAGGAGCGACGCGCTTCGGGCGTCGTGCGGCAAATCGATCACGAGCGGCCCGCCCGTGTCGATGGGCGTGCGCGCCGTGTTCAGCACGTCGAGCACGTAGAAGATATTCAAGCGATCGTCGGAGAGCTCCGCGATCACGCGCGACTCCGGTCCCAACACGACGGTCCCCTTGACGGGCGGACCTTCGGCGAGCGCCTTGTCCTCGGCCGCGCGTTTCACGGCCTCCGGATCGACGCCCACGAGGACGACGCGAAAGCCCTGGCTCGCGATCGTGATCTCCTGCGACTCGATCCGTTCGCCGTCGACCACGGTCGCGGCGCGCATTTTCGTGCCCGGCTTGAGGCCCGAGACGAGCACGCGGCCCTCCGCGTCGGTGTTCTTCGTCTGCTTCTTGCCGTCAATCGTGATCTCGACCGGATGATCCGTGACGTTGTTCGTGAACGCGCCGCGGACGACGCGCACCGAGACGGAGCCGGCGGGCACATCGGCCGCCGGCAGCGGCACGCCAGAGATCTCCTTCGGATTGGGCATCTGCGGCGACTGCTGCGCGACCGCCGGCACGGCGACGAGCGAGGCCACGATCGCGCACGCGAGCACACGCCTCACAGCTTCGCTCCGCAGTTCTTGCAGAATCGCGCGTCCACGTCATTCTGGGCGCCGCAAGATGCGCAGCCGCCGCGGGCTTGCGCCCGCGCGTCGCGCGCGTCACTGACCGGCGCGCGTGCCGCCCGTTCGAGATCCTGCATCAGCGCCAGCGCGCGCGTGCGCAGCCGGCTGTCCATGTCTTTGAAATCGGCCTCCGACACCTTGCCGGTCGCGCGATCGAACTCGAGCTCCTTGATCGATCGCAGCACCAGCGCCTTCTCGCGCGTCAGCATCTCGGTGCGGCGTGCAGTCGCCGGTGGTAGCGCGCTCTGTCCGAGTCCGAAGAATCCCGCCACGCTCTTGTGCAAGGCCAGCGCAACCATGCCCGCCGCGATCGCTGCGCCGCTCAAGAGCAACAGCGCGACCGGGTGCGTGTTGCGCGCGGTCATGACGGCCGCCGTCGCGGCCACCATCGACGCGATCAAATAAAAATGCGAGGCTTGAAAGCTGCCCGGGCTGTCGGCCCGGCGCTCAGTCGAGATCCCGGAGCTCATCGTCGAGTTGCTGCTGCAGCGCCGGTGACGCGACGGCCTGTAGCGGCTGCGGTGCGTCGGTCTTGCGCGCGCGTCGCGACCAGCGAATCGCCACGCCGCCCACGACCGCGATGCCGACGATACCCGCGGCATACGGGAAGAACCACGCGAGCCGATTGAAACCCTTGTCGATGGGCTCGGCGAGCGGCTCCTGACTCCCGTACTTCGCCACGAAGTACTGGATCACCTCGTCGCGCGTCTTGCCGGCCTGGACCAGCTTCGCGATCTCGTCGCGCTCGGCCGCGGCGACCGGGCACAGGCACTCGCCTACGCGCTTGCGGCCGCAGTCCCCGCACATGCAGATGATCGCGCTACGCAGATCCTTTTCGAGCGGCGATTGCGGCGGGGCCACGACAGCGAGCGACGATTCCGAATGTTGCGCGTGCGCGATCTGCGCGCTGCCCAACACGAGCGCCAGCGCGAGCACCATCGTCGTCACCGCGGCCTCAGGCACCTTGCTCGTCGCGAATGAGAACGTGCGCTCCGGCAGGAGCGCGATGAACGTGCCGATGATCATCACGCCGACGCCGAGCCAGATCCAGTTCACGAGCGGATTGAGAATGATCTTGAACTCCGCCACCTGCGTCGCCGGCTCGTAGCCCGCGAGCACGAGGTACACGTCTTCGCCGGGCGTCCGCCGCAGCGCGACTTCCGTGGTCGGTTCCGATTCGTGATTGCGGAAAAACCAGCGCGCCGGATACATCTGGTCCAACGCCCGGCCGTCGCGCAGCACTTCCATCTCGGCCGTCACCATCTGCTTCTCGTCGTCATTGGTGATCGTGAGGCCTTTGTAGCCGACGGTGTACCGGCCGACGTCGACCTGCTGATTCGGCTTGAGCGTCACGTCCTGCTCGCGCTGGAACGTGTTGCCCGCAAAACCGAGGAACGCGAGGACGATCCCGATGTGAATGATGTAGCCGCCATAGCGCCGGCGCGATCGCACGAACAGTCCGATGAGCGCGGTGAACACGTCGGTGCCCGTGGCGCGGCGTCGCACGCTCGCGCCGCGCACGAACTCCTGCAGAATCGTGACGGTCACGAACGCACAGAGCGCGAAGCACAGCCCTGCCGCCCAGAACGGAATCCCGAACGCCCGCGTCACGCTGCCGGTGACGACGAACGCGAGCCCCGGCCACAGGAACTGATCGCGAAGATTCGCGACCGAGGACTTACGCCACGCGAGCAGCGGGCCGACGCCCGTGAGGAACAGCAGCACGAGGCCGACCGGCGCCATCCAGCGGTTGTAGAACGGCGCGGCGACGGTCAGCCGTTCGCCCTTGATCGCCTCGCTCAACGTCGGAAACATCGTCACGAAGAGCACGAAAAACGCCGAGAACAGCAGGACCCAGTTGTTCGCGAGGAACGCGGCTTCGCGCGACAGCCACGAGTCGAGCTCGTTGCGCGCGCGCAGGAGCGGCATCCGGTAGATGACGAGCCCGAAGCTCACGACGAGCGACGTCACCATGAACGCCGTGAAGAGCCACGCGAGCTCGCGATCTTCGCCGAACGCGTGGACCGACTGCACGACGCCCGATCGCGTCATGAAGGTGCCGAAGATCGTGAGAAAGAACGTGACGATGACGAGCGACACGTTCCAGACCTTGAGCATGCCGCGCCGCTCCTGCACCATCACGGAGTGCAGGAACGCCGTGGCGGTAAACCACGGGAGCAAGCCGGCGTTTTCGACCGGGTCCCAGCCCCAGTAGCCGCCCCAGCCGAGCTCCTCGTACGCCCAGAGCGCGCCAAGCGTCAGGCCGACCGTGAGGAACAGCCAAGCGATCATCGTCCACACGCGGACCGCGCGCAGCCAGGAGTCGTCGAGCTGTCCCGAGGCGAGCGCCGCGATGCCGAACGCAAACGGAATCGTCATCCCCGTGAAGCCGAGGTACAGCATCGGCGGATGAATCGCCATGTAGAAGTTCTGGAGCAGCGGATTCAGCCCCTCGCCCTTCGTCGGCACGGACGTGAGAAACGTCTCGAACGGGTTGTTGTGAATCACCATCAGGAAGAGGAAGAACATTTCCGTCGAGGCGATCGCGACAATGACCCAGGGGATGAGGATGCGGTGACGCTCGCGGTTGAGCATCACGGCCACGCTGCCGAAGATCGCGAGCAGCATGACCCAGAACATGATCGACCCGTCGAGCCCGCCCCAGTACGACGCGATCTTGTAGAAGAGCGGCTGCCCCTGATCCGCGTGGTGCTGGACGTACTTGATCGAGTAGTCCTCGGTGACGAACGCGTGCACCATGATGGCCGACGCCATCACGGTCATCGCGGTGACCGCATGGAACAGGCCGATGCCGCCCTCGACGAGGGTGCGCGCGCCGCGCCGCGCGCCGGCAAGCGAAGCGGCACACGCGGCGCTGGCCGTCACGAAGGCGGCGAGGATGAGGAACGTCCCGAGGGAGGCCATGCGCCTAGCGGCCGGCCGACTGACCGGTCTTCTGCGCGCCTTCGTAGCGTGACGGACACTTCGCCATCACGCCGCCCGGCTCAACAGCGAAGCCATCCGGACCGAGGCGGCCCTTCACGACGACTTCCGACCCGTCCTTGAACGTGTCGGGCACGATGCCCGTGTAGAACGCGGTGACGCTGTAGTCGCCGTTCTTAATCGCGAACTTGTAGTCGAGGCTGTCAGTGCGCCTCATGATCGAGCCGTCGACCACGAAGCCGTGCAGCTGGAGCGGGCGCCCGTACCACTGCGACGGGCTCGCCATGACCTCGTCGACGTGTTTGTAGTACTGCGTGTCCTTCGACGCGACCGTCAGAAAGAAGAGCAGCGTCAGGGCCCCAGTCAGGACCGCAACGGAAATCAGAACTCGTGCGGTGGTTTTTGCCATTGATGTTGCCCCTCACGGGGCGCCTCACCCTTCAGGATACGGCCCGCGTGCGGTGCGAAGCAATCCGAATCAACCCGCGGACGCCGACCCGCGCGCCCGGGCCAGCAGCTGCACCACCGCCGCAACCGGGAGCCCGACGACGTTGGTGTACGAGCCTTCGATGCGGGGAATGAACCGCGAGGCCCAGCCCTGGATGCCGTAGGCGCCCGCCTTGTCGAGCGGCTCGCCCGTCGCGAGGTATTCCGCGATGTCGGCATCGGAGAGCGCGTTCATCCACACGCGCGTTCGCTCGACTTCAGCCACGAGGCCATCCGGCCACGCCAGGGCGACGCCCGTGAAGACGTCGTGCGCGCGTCCCGACAAACGCTTGAGCATCGCGGTCGCGCTCGCGGCGTCCGCGGGCTTGCCGAGCACATCGCCTCGCTGGACGACGACGGTGTCCGCGCCGAGCACGAAGGCGTCCTTGATGCGCGCGGCGCCCGCCGCCGCTTTCTGTCGCGCCAGCCGCTCGACGTACTGCGGCGCGGCCTCGCCCTCGAGCCGCCGCTCGTCGACATCGACCGGCAGCACGTCACACTCAAATCCCGCCGCGGCGAGCAGCTCGCGGCGTCGCGGCGAAGCCGAAGCGAGAAGGAGTCGCACGCGCGGATGATACACTCGAACACCGACGAGAAAGGTCCCAGGTCCGGAGTCCGAGGTCCGCAGTCCACGCCCCTGATGCTTGCGCTCAAAGACACCGCGAACGACGTGTTGCGCGATCTCCTGGCCAACCAGCCGACAACGGCCGCCAAGGTGACGTTTGCTTGGCAGATCGCCGCGGGCGCGGCGATGGCGCGCGCGGCGCACGTCGCGTGGACCGGCGACGGCACGCTGCGGCTTCTGCCGCGCGATGCCGCCTGGCGGCGCGAACTGCAGCGCGCGCGGCCCGTCATCGCAGAGCGGCTCGCGCAGCTGCTCGGCGGTAACGTCGTGCGCGCGATTGTCATCGAATCTCCTGAATCGGAAAGAGTGCCTCATGCGTGAGTCCGTCATCGTCAGTGCCGTACGAACGCCGACCGGCAAGTTTCTCGGCGGCTTGAAAGATTTGAGCGCGACCGCGCTCGGTGCGCTCGTGGTGAGAGAAGCCGTACGCCGTGCCGGCGTCGATCCGGCGACCGTCAACGAATGCATCCTGGGCAACGTCGTGAGCGCCGGCCTCGGCCAGGCGCCGGCGCGGCAGGCCGCGATCCACGGTGGGCTCTCGAACAGCGTCGGCGCGCTCACGATCAACAAGGTGTGCGGCTCGGGGCTCAAGGCCGTGATGCTCGCGGCGCAGGGCATCGCGACGGGCGACATCGACATCGCCGTCGCCGGCGGCATGGAATCGATGAGCAACTGCCCGTACCTGCTCGCGAAGGCGCGCGAAGGCTTGCGCATGGGCGACGGGACGCTCATCGATTCAATGATTCACGATGGCTTGTGGGACTCGTTCAACAACGTCCACATGGGCCTCACCGGCGAGGTCGTGTCCGAGCGTTACCACGTGTCGCGCGAGGAGCAGGACAAATACTCGGTCGAGAGTCATCGCCGCGCGGCGCACGCGACGCGCGAAGGCTGGTTCACGCAGGAAATCCTGCCAGTGTCGATTCCTCAGAAGAAAGGCGATCCAATCGTCATCAGCCGCGACGAGTCGATCCGCGAGGACACGTCGGTCGAGTCGCTCGCGAAGCTCAAGCCCGCGTTCAAGAAGGATGGCACCGTCACCGCGGGCAACGCGCCGGGCGTCAACGACGGCGCGGCGGCGACGGTCGTCACGGCCGCGGAAGTCGCGCAGCGCCTCAATCTGAAGCCGATCGCCCGCATCGTCGGTCAGGCGACATCGGGCCTCGAGCCGATGCTCGTGATGATGACGCCGGTCGAGGCGGTCAGAAAGGTCCTGAAGAAGACCGGCTGGAAAGTCGAGGACGTCGAATTGTTCGAGCTGAACGAAGCGTTCGCCGTGCAGGCCGTGGCCGTGACGCGCGAGCTCGGGATCGATCCGGCAAAGGTGAACGTGAACGGCGGCGCAGTCGCGCTCGGACATCCGATCGGCGCGAGCGGCGCACGCGTCCTCACGACGCTGCTCTACGCGCTCGGCCGTCTCGGCAAGAAGCGCGGCATCGCGACGCTGTGTCTGGGCGGCGGGAATGGCGTGGCGCTGGCTGTGGAGAGACTCTGACCAGACCTCGAGAGGCAGACATGAAGATCATGAAGGAAATGAAGGACATGAAGAGAGAAAGACAACCGAGGGCCCGCGCCGTCGATCTGACGGCCGCCAGCGGCGGCCACGGCGATTGATTGAGAGTCCGAGAAAACAAGAGGCCGAGTAGCTGTAGGGGCTCTCGTTTTCTCGGACTCTCAATCAATCGCGCCCGGCGAAGCCGGGCAGTCAGATCGACGGCGCTTCGTCCTAGCTCAGTCTCTTTTTTCTTCTTCATGAGCTTCATTCCCTTCAAGCCCTTCATGCCTTTTCCAAGGAGTCGTCAGTGATCAAGACGGTCGGTGTCATCGGCGCGGGCACCATGGGCAACGGGATCGCGCAGGTGTTCGCGCAGTCCGGCTTCACCGTGCGGCTGCACGACGCGGCGCCGGCGGCGATCGATCGCGCCCGCGCGACGATCGACAAGAGCCTTGCGAAGTTCGTCGAGAAGGGCAAGATCGCGGCGGCCGATCGCGACGCCGCGCTCGGCCGGCTCTCCTCGGCGCCAGCGATCGACGCGCTCGCTGACGTGGACTACGTGGTCGAAGCCGTGATCGAGAACCTCGACGTCAAGCGGCAGCTCTTCGGCAAGCTCGACGCACTCACCAGGCCGGGCGTGATCCTCGCGTCCAACACCTCATCGATTCCGATCACCGCGCTCGGCGCCGCAACCAAGCGGCCCGACCATGTGCTGGGCATGCACTTCATGAACCCCGTGCCGCTCATGACGCTCGTCGAGCTCGTGCGCGGCCAGGCGACGTCGGACGCGACCATGCAGACGGCCGTGAACCTCTGCAAGACACTCGGCAAGACACCGGTCGAGGCCGCCGACTACCCAGGGTTCATCTCGAATCGCATCCTGATGCCGATGATCAACGAGGCGATCTTCTGCGTCATGGAAGGCGTCGGCACGCCCGAAGCCATTGACGCCGTGATGAAGCTCGGCATGAACCACCCGATGGGCCCGCTCACGCTCGCCGACTTCATCGGCCTCGACGTCTGCCTCGCCATCATGAACGTGCTCGACGACGGTTTGGGCGATCCGAAGTACCGCCCATGTCCGCTGCTGAAGAGAATGGTCGCGGCGGGACAGCTGGGCAGGAAGTCGGGCAAGGGATTTTACGACTACGGATCAAGTTAGAAGCCAGAAGTTCGAAGTTAGAAGTTCGGAGTTCGGAGTGCACGCGTGCATTCTGAACTTCTAACTTCTGGCTTCGAACTTCTGACTTGATGCGCGCTATTGACTCCTGAGCGCGCTCACCGGATCCAGCCTCATCGCACGCCGCGCCGGGAAATAGCACGCGAGCGCGGCCGCGGCGACGAGCGTGAGCGGCGCGATGACGAACGCGAGCGGATCGTGTTGCGACGTGCTGAAGAGCAGCGAATCGAGCAACCGCGCCGCGAAAAATCCCCCGAGGATGCCGAGCACCGCGCCCGCAAGCGTCAGCCCAAGTCCCTGACGGAACACGAGCCGCATCACTTGTCCCGGCGACGAACCGAGCGCCACGCGGATGCCGATCTCCTGCGTGCGCTGCCCCACCGAAAACGCGACGAGGCCGTAGACACCAATCGCTGACAACAGCAGCGCGACGATCGCGAATCCCGTCAAGAGCGTCGTCGTGAATCGTCGCGCGCCGACCGACGCGGCCACGATCGACTCGAGCGTCCTCGCGCTGGCCACCGGTAGCGCGGGATCGACCTCGCGGACGGCCGCCCTCAGCGACGCGGTCAGACGCTCGGGATCGGCGGAGGATCGCACGACGAGCGTCAGTGAGTCGAAATACGCGTGCTGCCGGGCCGGCTGATACACCTGCAGCGTCGTGTCCATGTCGAGCGCGTACTGCTTGACGTCGCCGACGACCCCGACGATCTCCGAGAGATCGTCACGAGGCCCCTGTGAGACCTGCAGGCGCTTGCCGATCGGATCCTCGTTGGGAAAGTACCGGTCGGCGAGCGTCTTCGAGATTACGGACACCATCGGGCTCGTCGGGCCGTCGGTCGGCAGGATCTCGCGGCCGCGCAACAGCGGTATGCCCATCGCCTCGAAGATGCCCGGACTGACCGCATAGAAATTCGCACTCGGTCGCAGTGTTTGTTCCTCGGGCGTCTTGCCGGGAATCGTCAGGGTCGTCACGTTGTCGCTGACGAACGGCACCGGCTGCATGGCGCCGGCGTGCTGCACGCCGGGAAGCATCGCGACGCGATCGAGCAGCGTCCCGAACGCCAACAGACGTTTCTCATCGTCGCCATACCGCGAATTGGGCAAGGAGATGGGCACGATGAGCGCGTGCTCGCCTTCGAAACCTGGCGAGACACGCACGAGCGCTGTGAAGCTGCGCATCAGCAGCGTCGATCCGGCGACGAGCATCACCGCGAGCGCGACTTCCGCGATGATGAGCGCCGCGCGAGTGCGCGCGCCGAGGGAGGACGCGCCGGTGCGGCCGCCCTGCTGGGTGACGGCGGTCAGGTTCGCGCGCGACACGTGAAGCGTCGGCATCAGGCCGAAAATGATTGGTGTCGCGGCGGCGAGAATCAGCGCGCAGACGAGCGTCGGCCCGTCGAGATGAATCGTCGTGAGACGCGGCAGCCCCGCCGGCTGGCTGTCGACCACGAGCCGCAAAATTCCCCAGGCGAGCGCCAGACCGCCGACGCTGCCGACGAGGCCGAGCAGTCCGTTCTCGATGAAGAGCTGCTTGGCGAGACGGGTCCGCGTGGCCCCGAGCGCAGCCCGCACGCCGAGCTCACGCGCCCGGCCCGCGCCGCGCGCGAGCAGCAAGTTGGCGACGTTCGCGCAGGCGATCAACAGCACGAACGCGACCGCACCCGATAACACCCACAGCCCGACGCGCACGCCGCGCACGTAGAAATCGAGCATGGGAAACAGCAGCGTCGTCCAGCCCTTGTTGCCTTCGATCGACTCGATCTCGCGCGACGCACGCGCCAGGTCCGCTCTCGCCTGCTCAACCGTCGTGCCGCGCCTCATGCGTCCGACGACCGCCATGTAATGGCTGCCGTACCGGTGACGCTCGTCGGGCGAGAACTGTTTGAGCAGCCAGATCTGCGTCGTGTTCGAGGGGAACGTGACGCTCGCGGGCATCACGCCAACGACCGTCGTCGGCTTGTCGTCGAGCGCGAGCGTGCGGCCGATGATGTCGGGCGCCGCGCCGAAGCGGCCGCGCCAGAGCGCCTCGGACAAGACGACGGTGTCGGCCCGCGCCGGATCGAATTCGTCGCGCGCAGCGAAGGCCTGACCGGCCAGCGGCGACGCGCCGAGCACCTCGAACACGTTGGCCGTCACGAGCGCCGCGCGCAGACGCTCGGGATCGCCGCTGCCGGTCAAGTTGACGGTGACGTTTTGCGTGGCCGCCAGCCCGTCAAACGCGCGGGTCCGCGTCTGCCATTCGAGAAAGCGGCCGGGCGACACCGAAAACTCCGGCAGCTTCGGAATGAACGAGTCACGGATGATGACGAGCCGATCTGGGTCGGCGTACGGCAGCGGCCGCAGAATCACCGCGTTCAAGACGCTGAAAATCGCGGTCGCGCTGCCGATGCCGATGGCGAGCGTCACGAGCGCGACGGCCGCAAATCCGGGATGCTTCGCGAGCGAACGCCAGGCAAATCGGAGGTCTCCCACGCGCGTCTCCTGTGTCAGCGGCTTGGACGGAGCTCGACGCGCGCAGGTTGTCCCGCCTACTTCCCGACTTCTCGACTTCCCGACCTCTCGACTTTCACCGTACGACCAGTCTTCCAAATGACGTAGACGACCGGCCCGAGGATCGCGACTTCGCGCAGGACCGCGACGATGTCGTGAGACACGGCCTTGAGATTGCCAGGCGCGCGCCAGATCGGCATGAAGACGTCGAGGCCGCTGATGAAGTACTGCGTCGTCAGCGGCCAGAACGCCATCACGCCGATCGGCGGCGAGGTGTCTGGCGCGAGCGAGTCGAGGAGCGGATGCGTCGCCCACGCCGCAAACGCCGCGGCCGCGATGAGCCAGCGCGTGCGCGCGATCGGCCAGCGCCAGAGCGCCGCGACGATCGCCGCGATCGCCGCCGCCCCGACGCTGTGCGTGGGTCCGCTGTGCCAGTCAATGAGCAGATCGAGATCGGCCGCCATGCCAAGCATCGCGAGAATTCCGACTTGCGTGAAGAGCTGCCGGCGGTCTCCGCGCGCAACTCCACCAGCGGACCAGCCGGCCGCGATGCCGGCGAGTCCATGGCCGATCGGGGTGGGCACGGGGTCATCGTACCTGCGAAAGTCGAGAAGTCGGGAGGTCGAGAAGTCGGGAAGTCGGGGAAGTCGGAAAGTCGAGATGTCAGGAAGTCGCGCCCATCGACCTCTCGCCCTCTCGCCTTCTCGCCCTCTCGCCCTCTCGCCCTCTCGACCTCTCGCCCTCTCGACCTCTCGACCTCTGTCCTCTTGCCCCCTGCCCTCTGCCCTCTCGCCCTCTCGACTCTCAAACCTCAAGTGTGTCCTGGCCTGTCACGGCCACGTTTGAGAATCTGCACATCGCCTCTTGGCGGGGGGTGGCAGAAAACGCCATCCGTTCAAGCGAGGCGAAAGTGGCGGCTGAGGCTAAGCCATTAGATTTCCAAAGGATACAGACACATGCGACACGATTTTCGCTTGACTTCCCCCTGGCACGTTCCTAGAATCACGTTCGCTCCTGTCGCCGTCGCCCCTTTTGGCGGCGCGCCAGCGAGGAGTCCCATGGCCGCACCAGAAAAAGTCGAAAAATTCGATCGCACCCAGAAGTTCACCGACCCTGCCGCCGCGAAACATGAGCGCGAGAACGGCGCCGACGCCGTCGAGCGCGTAGTCGACAAGGAACGCGCGAAGGCCGTCGAGCTCGCCGTCGGACAGATTGAGAAGCAATTCGGCAAAGGCTCGATCATGCGGCTCGGTGGCAAAGACGCCATCGCGCCGATTCCCGCCATCCCGACCGGATCGATCAGCCTCGATTGGGCGCTCGGCGTCGGCGGCTTGCCGCGCGGCCGTGTGATCGAGATCTTCGGGCCGGAATCGTCCGGTAAGACCACGCTCGCGCTGCAGACGATCGCGCAGGCGCAGAAGCGCGGCGGCGTCGCGGCGTTCATCGATGCCGAGCACGCGCTCGACGCGCAGTACGCGCGGAAGCTCGGCGTCGAGCTCGACAACCTGCTCGTCTCGCAGCCCGACAACGGCGAGCAGGCGCTCGAGATCACGGAAGTGCTCATCCGCTCGAACGGCGTCGACGTCGTCGTCATCGACTCGGTGGCCGCGCTGGTCCCGCGCGCGGAAATCGAGGGCGAGATGGGCGAAGCGCAGATGGGCCTTCAGGCGCGACTGATGTCGCAGGCCCTGCGCAAGCTCACCGGGGTCGTGTCGAAGTCGAAAACGTGCCTGATTTTCATCAATCAGCTGCGCGAGAAGATCGGCGTCATGTTCGGCAATCCCGAGACGACCACGGGCGGCCGAGCGTTGAAGTTCTACTCGTCGGTCCGCCTCGACATCCGCCGCATCGGCGCCATCAAGGACGGCGAGGCCGTCGTCGGCGGCCGCACGCGCGTCAAGGTCGTCAAGAACAAAGTCGCGCCGCCCTTCCGCGAAGCGGAGTTCGACGTGATGTACGGCGAGGGCATTTCACGCGAGGGCGATCTGATCGATCAGGCCGCCGAGCGCAACATCGTCGAAAAGAGCGGCACGTGGTTTTCGTTCGGCGGTGAGCGGCTCGGTCAGGGCCGCGAAAACGCGAAAGCGTTTCTCAAGCAGCACCCCAACATCGCGACGCAGATCGAACAGCAGCTTCGCGCGGCCATGGGTCTCGCGGAATCAGCAACATCGTAGGGTCCTTGTCGCGAGGCGCGCCCGATCGTCAAACGGCGATCGCGCGCGCCTTTCGCGATCGGCCCATTCGATTGGCCCTCGCGGCTCGGCGCAAGACTGAACGGCCCACGCCAGATCGGTAAGCTGCCCCGCGTCCTCGAAACGCCTCAGTTTTCCGCGTCATCTGTAATCGCGCCGGCCGGTCCCCGTAACATCAGGCGTTTACATGGTTTAACGAGCGCAGGCGTGCCCGTGGAGGCCCCGGTCTGCCTGGCATATCCCTTGCGCGAAGACGTCCCCGTGGATCCCAGACACGTTTGGCGAGTCGGCCAAGCGTGCTCGCTGAGATCAACGTGGTGACGCTATGCCGCGCACGCTTCGCACGCTCGTCTCGGATCTGATCGCCGTCGCGCTCGGATTCTTTGTCGCATCAGTTTCGACGACGGTCCTTGCGGCCGCGCACCTTGTCTCGTCGACGTCGATGGTGCCGTCGGTATTTCTGCTCTCGCCGTCCAGCGGCCAGGCGCTCACCGGCACGGTGACCGTGTCGGCATCCGCGAGCTCGGACACCGACGTCTTGCAGTTTCAGCTGAATGGCGCGAACCTCGGCCAGGCGATCACGGTCGGCGCGTGCAGCGTGAACTGGAATACCTCGACGGTTGCCGACGGCACGTACAACCTCACGGTTCTCGGGATCGACGGCAGCGGCAATTCTTCGTCATCGTCGCCGGCGACGATCACGGTCGAGAATTCGGCGCCGCTCATCGGCAACGTCGCCGCGGCTGGCGTGACGTCAGCGTCGGCGACGGTCACGTGGACGACAAATCAGCCGTCGTCGTCGGGCGTTGACTACGGACAAACGCCGTACACCAACAGCAGTCCGCTCGACTTGACGATGGCCACGCAGCACGCGGAGACGATCGTGGGGCTCGCGCCGAGCACGATGTATCACTTCCGCGTGAGCTCGTGGAATGGCGTCGGCCTGGTCGGCACGTCCGCCGACTTCGTTTTCACGACGCCGGCCGGTGTCACGTCCGGCACCACCGGCAACCCGCAGGAGACGCCGACGCCGACGCCGACCGTGCCCGGCGGCTGCACCACACCGGATCCGTTTGCCAGCATGGGCGGCGGCTCGTGCATTAGCGGCGGCTGGTATCCGCCCGCTGTGGCGCCGACGCCAACGCCGACACCGACGGCAACGCCATCGCCGACGCCAACGCCCACTCCGACGCCGACGCCAACGATCGGTGGATGTTCGACAGCCGATCCGTTCGTCGCGATCGGCGGCGGCACGTGCCTCAACGGCGGCTGGGTGCCGCGCAGCATCGCGACGCCACCGCCAACGTCACCGGCACCGCAATCGCCGGCACCGCCGTCGTCGCATTCGTCACCAGTAGCTGGATGCGCGACGTCCGATCCGTTCGTCGCGCTCGGCGGCGGCACTTGTCTCAACGGCGGCTGGTTCCCGCCCGGGATGCTGCCGGCACCGGGCAACGTCGCTCCGGTCACACCACCAGCGATTCCATCGGGCGCGGCCGGAGGTTGCGTGACGCCCGATCCCTTCAGCACGATTCCGGGCCTGCACGGCCTGTGCGTGAGCGGCGGCTGGTACCCGGTGCGGAACAACTGATGAGGAAGGTTTGACACGCTGACATTG
>CAYQRM010000055.1:0-9807 GCA_964419785.1 uncultured Solibacteraceae bacterium
TGCGGATCGAGCGTGCGCAGCATGCCCTCGATCGATCCGTAAACGAGCGGCGTCGTCTCGACGGGCTCCACGTACTGGCTCTCGACGACGGCGAGCGCCGCCGCGAACGAGCGCGTGCGCTCAGTCTCGCGATCGGCGGTCGCGAGCACGCGTGAGCCCAGCGCGCCGCCGGCCAGAGCCGACAGCACGATCACCATCACGGCGACGCCGGTTCCTCGATTCCGCATAGGTTCGATCCTACCAGAGCGAGCGGCCGGGCTACTCGCTCAATTCCTCGGATTTCTTGGGTTTCTTGCCAAACATCCACGCCACGCCGATGCTGACAATCCAGAGCACGATCATCGGCGCGGCCCAGATCGTCTGATTGACCGGGTCGCCCGATGGCGTCACGACGGCCGCGATGATGAATGCGACAAGCACCGCGTAGCCGATGTTCTTGAGCATCCAGCGCCACGTGATGATGCCGAAGCGGGCGAGGAAGAAGACGAGAATCGGCATCTGGAAGACGAGGCCGAAGCCGAGCACCATCCAGATGTAGAAATTCGCGGCTTCGCTGATCGTCGGAAAGAACTTCACGTGCTCGTTCTCGTAGCTCGCGAAGAAGCGGAACATGCCAGGGAACGCGAGCACGTGCGCGAACCACGCGCCGCACGCGAAGAGCGTCGTCGCCGACACGACGAACGGCAGGACGACCTTCTTCTCACGCGTGTAGAGCCCGGGCGCGATAAACAGCCACATCTGCGCAAAGATGAACGGCGAGGCGATGAGGAAACCGACCAGCAGGCCGAACTTCATCTGCAGGACGAAGCCGTCGGTCAGGCTGTTGATGATGAGCTGCCCGCCGAACTGCGAGAAGTACTTCGTCATCGCCTCGTACAGGTCGTTCAGAAACCAGAACGACACCGCGCATCCGGCGAGCATGGCGTAGAGCGAGTAGATGATGCGACGACGGAGCTCGTCGAGGTGCTCGAGGAAGCTCATCCTCGAGCGATCGCCCTCGGGAGCCTCTTCGGCTTCGTCGAATGCGTCGCGCGTGGCCAACTCAGTGCTGTCAGACGACATAGCGGCCTAGTGGGAGCGAAGAGCCACGCGCGCGGCGCGAGGGTTACGAGCCGTGCTGCCCGCGCGCGACCGTCTCGGGCGCCGCGGGCGAAGGCAGCATCGACGGATCGGTCGGGGCCGCGGGCGCCGCGAGAGCGGGTGCCGGCTGAACAGGGGCGGGCGCCGGCGTGGACGTGGGCGCCCGGCGACTTTCCTGCCGGATCTCCTCGTCGAGCGTGTTCTGCAGTTCGTTCGACGCGCGCTTGAATTCCGCGATGCTCTTCCCCAGCGACTTGCCAAGCTCAGGCAGCTTGCGCGGACCGAAGACAATAAGAGCGACCACGAAAATGATCAGTAGTTCTGGAACACCTATCGGACCCATGACGTACTCCTGCCCGGGGCAATAATCTCCTGTCAGTATACCGCGACCGGGCGAAGGCTGCCCCCTCGTACGACCTAAGTGCAGTACCGCCAAATGCCGTGTTTGCGTTGACTTGCACAGACCCCGGCGGTACGATGGCGAGGTAGTCCGGGCGTTGCCCGGACGGCACTTCGCTAAACACAACCTGCGGATCGCCCGCCGGTTGTCATCTGGGTGGACCTCATGAGACGCCTCGTCAACGTGAGTTTGCTGAGTGTTCTGCTTGTGGCTCCCACCTGGGTCTTCGCGCAAACACCGCAGACGCCGCCCCAGCCGTCCTCAGGTGGCTCCTCGGGATCATCGAACACCGAAACACGATCCGCGACCGCGACGACCTCGGGTGATACGGGGTTGTGGTACGTCCCCACCGGAGAAGTACTCCGAGACAAAATGTGGTCCGTCAGCTTTCAACGGACCAACATCGACGATGGCCAGGGCTTTGCGGACATCTCGACGTTTCCGGTGACCTTCGCCGTCGGCTTGAAAGATCGCGCCGAAGTGTTCGCCAGCTGGTCGCTCGTCACGCGCATCGACCGTGACACGAGTCCCCTCTTCTTCACAACCGCGCCATCGGCGCAGAGCACCGGCACCGGCGGCGGCATCTTGCCGAACTACCCGCTGAACCGCGTCGGGTGGACCGGCAATCAGCTCGGAGACCTGTGGGTCGGCGGCAAGTTCGGCTTGCTCGAGTCTGCGTTTGGCAAACCGATGGACGTCGCCGTGCGCGCGATGTTGAAGTTCCCCACTGGCGCAAAGGAACCGAACGGTACATCGAGCGGTCAAGTCGATTTTGCGGCTGACGGCATCGTCTCCAAACACGGCTCAATGGCGGAGTTCTCCGGCTATGGCGGGTTCATGTTCCGCGGCAGCCCGAGCGGCTATCAGCTGACCAACGGCTTCCGCTGGGGGTTCGGCGCCAACCTGCCGGACTACACGCCGTTCCAGTTCACGGCCGAGCTCTTCGGCGAGAGCTACTTCAACGACACGATCACGGCGCCGGTTGGACTCGTCGGCGAGGACGGCTCCATGGTGCCGACGTCGAGCGTAATAAAGTCGCCGGTGGTCTTACTGCTCGGCGTGACGTGGCACGCGTCGAATGGCTTCTACGCCGGCATCGCCGGCAGCGTGAACATGCACATGTCGGGGCGCGGTGAGGCGCTCTGCGCAACCTGTCTGACCCCAGCGGTTGGCGACTACCCCAAGGACAGCATGGGCCTGCAGTTCCGCATTGGATACCACCCGGGAAGCCGCGGGGCCGCGAAGCCTCTGCCGCCGCCTCCGCCGCCCCCACCGCCACCGCCGCCTCCACCGCCACCGCCGCAGAACCGGCCGCCGACGGTCCACGCGTCATGCGATCCGTGCACGGTCGAAGTCGGCAAGACGGCGACGGTCACGGCTGACGCGCAGGATCCTGACGGCGATCCGCTGACATACCGCTGGACGGCCGCGGCCGGCACGCTCTCGAGCGCGACCAGCCGGCAGACGCCGTGGACGGCGCCCAACGTCGAGGGCCCGGTCCGCATCACGATCACCGTCAACGACGGCAAGGGCGGCACCGCGACCGACACGGTCACGATCAACGTCATCCGTCCGCAGCCGAAGGAATACAACTTCGAGGACGTGCACTTCGACTTCGATCGCTACACGCTCAGACCGGAAGCGCTGCGCGTGCTCGATCAGGCCGTCGCCGCGATGCAGGCCGACCCGAACCTCAAGATCATGATTGAGGGTCACACCTGCAACATCGGCACGGCCGAGTACAACCTCGCGCTCGGCGAGCGCCGCGCGCAGGCCGTCCGTGACTACCTCATCAGCCGCGGCATCTCCGCCGACCGGCTGTCGACGGTGAGCTACGGCGAAGAGCGGCCGAAGTACGACAACTCGCGCGAGGAGACGCGCCGGCTCAACCGCCGCGCCCAGCTCACCGTACGGTTGCAGTACCCGTAAGCTCGCAGGACTCGAAACGACAAGGCCCGGGCATCGCAAGACGCCCGGGCCTTTTTCTTTGAACGGCGGACCTCGGACTCCGGACCTAGGACGACGGCTGTCTCAATAGGCCTTGGCGAACCAGGCCTTGACGTGCGACGCGCCGTTGCACTTCACGCACTGGCCGTCGACGCGCGGCGATCCGAGAGGAATGTTGCGGAGCGTCGCCTGCGTCTCGGCTTTGATCTGCGCTTCGCAATCGGCGCTGCCGCACCAGGCGGCGATGACGAAGCCGGGACGCCCTTCCATCGCGTTCTTGAACTCGTCCCAGGTCGCGACTTCGGTCGTGTGCTCCTCGCGAAACACCCTGGCACGCGCGAGCAAGTTCGCTTGAATCTCCTCGAGCAGCGCCGGCACGCGCGTGGCCAGATCGGCGAGCGGGATCGCTGCCTTCTCGCGGGTATCGCGGCGCGCCGAGAACACCTGCGCCTTCTCGATGTCCTTGGGCCCGATCTCGAGGCGCAGCGGCACGCCGCGCAGTTCCCACTCGGCGAACTTCCAGCCGGGCGAGTTTTCCTCGTCGGCGTCGAGCTTGACGCGCACGCCTTTGGCCCGCAGCTCGTTCGCGATCGCTTCGGCCTTGGGCAGCACGGTCTGCTTCCAGTCGCCGCGGGGAATGGGCACGATCACGACCTGATACGGCGCGACGTGCGGCGGCAGCACCAGGCCGCTGTCGTCGCCGTGCGTCATGATCATGCCGCCGATCAACCGCGTCGAGACGCCCCACGACGTCGTCCAGGCGTGCTGCACTGTCTTGTCGCGGCCCTGGAACTGAATGTCGAACGCCTTGGCGAAGTTCTGCGCAAGGTTGTGTGACGTGCCGGCCTGCAGCGCGCGGCCATCGCCCATCAGCGCTTCAATCGAGTAGGTGCGCGACGCGCCCGCGAACTTCTCGCTGTCGCTTTTGAGGCCGTCGACGACAGGCATCGCGAGCTCCGTTTCGGAGAATTCCTTGTAGAGTCCGAGGATCTTGAGCGTCTCCTCTTCGCACTCCTCCGCCGTCTCGTGCGCGGTGTGCCCTTCCTGCCAGAGGAATTCCGTCGTGCGCAGAAACGGCCGCGTGACTTTTTCCCAGCGGACGACGTTGGCCCACTGGTTGATGAGCACGGGCAGATCGCGCCACGACTTGACCCACTTCGCGTACATCGTGCCGATGATCACCTCCGAGGTCGGACGCACGATCAGCCGCTGTCCTTCGGCGAAGTCTTCGTCACCGCCGCGGGTCACCCACGCCACCTGCGGCGCGAATCCCTCGACGTGCTCCTTCTCTTTCATCAGGAGCCCTTCGGGGATGAAGAGCGGGAAGTACGCGTTGACGTGGCCCGTCGCCTTGAAGCGCGCGTCGAGCAGTCGCTGGATGTGCTCCCAGATCGCGTAGCCGTACGGACGGATGACCATGCAGCCCTTGACGGGCGAGTAGTCGGCCAGCTCGGCGCGCCGGACGACGTCCAGATACCAGCGCGAGAAGTCCTCGGAGCGGGGCGTAATCTCGGTGACGAAGGATTCTTTTTTGTCGGCCACGGGCACCACGCTGTCTCGACGCGCACGGCGGCTGGCCGCGCGCGGAACACAAGCGATCAGTTTATCCTAGAGCGTCCCCGCGAGTGTCGCGCGGGGACACCACGCATGCCTCCCGTCCGAATCGAAGTCCACGCCAGCCGCGCGCCGTACCAGGTCCTCATCGGACGGGGGCTGATAACGAATCTGCCCGACCTGCTGCGCGAGAACGGCCTGTTGGGTGAGGCGCTCGTCGTGAGCTGCGCGCCCGTGTGGAAGCGCCACGGCAAGGCAATGAAAGACGTCGCCGGACGTCGAGGTCCGACGCTGATCCCGGACGGCGAGCGCGCGAAGACGCTCGCGACTGTCTCGAAGATTTATGACGCGATGATCCGCCGCAGGCTCGATCGTTCGGCCACGCTCGTGGCGTTTGGCGGCGGCGTCGTCGGGGACGTGGCCGGATTCGCGGCGGCCACGTACCTGCGCGGGATCGCGCTCGTGCAGGTGCCGACGACACTCCTGTCGCAGGTGGATAGCGCGGTCGGCGGCAAAGTCGGCGTGAATCTGCCGGCCGGAAAGAATTTGATCGGATCGTTTCACGCGCCCTCGCTGGTCGTGTGCGATCCCGACGTGCTCCGCACGCTGCCGAAGCGCGAGTTCCGCGCCGGACTGTACGAGGTGGTCAAGTACGGCGTCATCGCGTCACGTCCGCTCTTCGATCGCGTTTCTGCGCGCCTCTCGGACATCCTCGAGCAGGACGTCCCGATGCTGACCGATCTGATCGCGGACTGCTGCCGCATCAAAGCGCGCGTCGTCGAGCTCGACGAACGCGAGTCAGGTCCGCGGCGAGTACTCAACTTCGGCCACACGGTCGGACACGCGCTCGAGGCGATCACGAAATACCGCCGGTTCCGGCATGGCGAAGCCGTGGCTTGGGGCATGCTGGCCGCCGCCCGCATTTCCGCGGTCCGTGGGCTGTTCTCGACTGATGATGAGGCGAAATTGCGCGACCTGATTCGGCGAATGGGCGCCCTGCCGGCCGTCAATGACCTCTCGGCGCGAGCGGCCCTGGACGTCGTGGGCCACGACAAGAAAGTCGTCGGCGGCAAGTTGCACTTCGTGCTGTCCCGCGAGATTGGCGCGACGGCCATGGCCTCAGATGTCGAGCCCGCTGAGATCACCGCAGCGATGCGGAGCCTTGGAATGAAGGCGTAATCGGCCCCGGGGCACGCGCCGCTCGTGTCGGCGCGCTGCCCTGCCCCGGAGCCACCCCGAAAAACCTAACGGACCCAGCCGGGCGGCACGTTCGCGCGGCGCGCGTCGTCCTGCACGGCCGTGATGGCTTTCTGATCCGCCTCGATCTGCTTTTGCATCGAGGCGAGCGAGTCCATGGCCTTCTGGCGATCGTTTTGGATCCTCGCCCGCTGCGCGGGATCGTCGCGGTTCACGAAGTCCGTGGTGAGCGCGGCGATCTGGCTTTGGAGCGCACCGGCGAGCCGCTGATGCTCGTCGAGGTCCTTCCGCGCCGACGCCATGCGATCCCGCCACCACTGTTCGTTGTGGCTCTCGCTGGCGCTGCCATCGGTTGGGGCTCCAGCCGCCGCATCGCCGGTCTTGGCCGGCGCGGTCGAGGCGTCAGCCGCAGCAGCCGCGAGCGATTCTTCGGTCACGATCGCGGACGCCGGCAAGTTGAGGTTGGACAACTGCCGGGTGGTTTTCGGCATCAGTTGCCGCCGCAGCGCTTCGCGTTGCGCGGCCTCAGCAAACGATGCGGGCGTCGAGTTGAGCCATGTCAGCAACGCGACGACGACGATAGGTGCCTGCCAGAACGACATTATCTGACCTCCCGCCACGAGGTGATCGAGAGGCCGGCCTGCCCGCGCGGCACGCCGGCTCTCGTCACGGTTACTTCGAGCGCGCGCGTCCGCCCGCCCGAACCTACGGCCTCACCGCGGACAACGAGTGTGTCGTTGGTGTCCGCGAACGGATTGCCGTCTGCTTCCGAAGGGTCATCGGCGACCCACGCCACCAGATACGCGCGGCTCTCGAGCGCGCCTTGGCCGGCGATATCCGCCAGCCGGCCGCTCGCGAAGACGCGCCACTGCGGTGCGTTGGCGCCACCGAAGATTGTGTTCGTCGCCGCCTGCAGCCGGCTCGTGGCCGCGGGCACATTGAGCGTGCCGCCGCTCGGAAGCCACGGAACGGCCATCGGATCGAGGAACGACGACAACTGCACGCCGGTGAGGATGTCGTCCCAGCGCGTGGAAAGGCGCACGTCTTGAAGCGCGCGCGCCACGGCTGCCTCGGCGGCGTACGCAAGCTCCCGGTCCTCCCTGAACGTCGAGCCGATGCTGGTCTCCATGTTGGCCGACACGGTCATCGCCGCGCCAAGCGCGGAGAGCAGCGTCGTGGCGAGCAGCGCCAGCACGAGCGCTGTGCCACGCTCGCGATCGTTTTCGCCCGGCGCCGAAGAGGTTGCGATTCGCATCTTCCTTACCGTTTCAGATTCAGGTTGCGTGGTGTGACATCGAACGTCAGCTGGACGTCCGGCAGCACGCGCGACGCCGCGGTGGCGCTTCCGGCATGCGCAAACATCAGGCCCTGCGCGCGGAAGGAGGACTGCGCCTCGAGGCGCAGTGCCACGCGGATTTCACGCACGCGCAGCAGGTCCGCATCGAAGCGCGCGTTGCCCGTCCCACACCACGGACCGTCCGTGAACATCGCGAGCGGCAGCGGCTCGAGCGCGCGGCCCGCGCTTGGCAGCGTCACGAGCGACGGATCGAGCCCGCCGCTCGAGTCGTAGAGACAGTTCAGCGTGCCAAGCGGAGGCTGCGGAGCCAGCGGCGGATTGGGATCGCCGAAGTACGAGAACGACAGGCCCGCGACGCCGTCTACCACCGGCGAGTCTGTTTGATAGCCGTCGTAGACGCGGAGCTGCCGTTGCGCGGCGTCGAAATAGTAGGTACGCGACATTGCCTCCGCGACCGATGCGCCCGCCGGGAACGCGAAGCCAGCTGCGTCGTGCCGCTGCATCGACGCGACCCCGCCTTGAACCTGCTGAAGGGTGAACGTCTCGGCCTGCCCGAGCCGGTCGAACACGAAGGCGTCCGCGCCCGTGCTGAACCCGCACGACGCCTGCGCCGGACACCCTGGCCCCTGCACGATGTTCGCGACGCTCGACGGCCCGGGTGCGAACGCACTCACGGTCGACTGTGCGTGTGAGTCGGGTACGTATCGGATCGTGATGGCATCCGCGCGGGCCACACCGAACGTGTCGGGCTGCGACAGGCCCATTCGCCGCGGCACGATCGGAGCGAAAGAGTCGACCAGCGGGCCGAGCTGCGGGCCCGACGACAGACCGGCGCCGGCTTTCGAAAGCTCCTGCGTCAGCACGTCGGCAGCGACGCGCGCGCGCTGCTGCAGATCGATCGCCTCGGGCAGCACTGGCGCGGCCGTCGTGCCGGGCGCGCAGATCGACACGACGAGGCCGGTGAGCGACATCGTCAGTGTCGTCGCCACGATGACCTCGACGAGCGAGAAGCCCGCATCACGCGTCATGTGCATCTACCTCGACGTTCTCGTCCGAACCGTCGTCACCAGCGCTTCGCCCCCGAGTCTCGCCCGCGGTCCTGGGCCGTGCTGAACGCTTGCCTCGCGCGTGACGTTGGTCACGAGCACTTGCAGCACCAGCGTGTCCGCCGGATCGGCCGGCAAGGGCATCACGGCCCATCGCCGGATGAACACCGCGCTCGGCGGCGGCATCGGCCCCGTGCCGACCCACGCGCCCGCGGAGTCCAGGTAGTCGACGAAGCCCGCGACGTTGCTCGCGAGCGCGCCGAGCGGCGATGGACTCAATCCGCCCCCGCCGCCGACCGCCGGATCGCGCGTCAAGTCCGTCGTCCTATCGCTCGAGGGCGATCCGCCGCGCCCCAAGTCGTCCGCGTTCCACTCGAGCGTGCGCAGCTGCTCGAGCTTCTGCGATGCGAGCACGACGGCCGCCGATTCCATTCGCGCGTCGCGCACGGCGCGCGCTGCGATCGTGACCAACCCTGCCGCGCCGATCGCTGCCGGGGCGAGGATGAGCATCGCCACCAGCACCTCGATCAAACTGAACCCCGCGTCTTCCCCGTCTCGCATGTCGTCCGAGAAGAGCAACGGACGATCCAGATTCGGCCCCCTGTTTCCGGCCTGAATCGCGAGACCGGCGCAAAAACTGCGTACTTCTCGATCTGGTCAGATCGCAGTTCTTGCCGCGCAGGAGACTAGAAATCAGGCGCAAGGATCGTTCCAGAGAGGGCCCCGCCGGGATCGTGAATTCGGGCCGATCGTGCGGCCTCGAAACCGGGGTCGGGCCCCAGATTCGCTGGGGCGTTACGGTTATGTAAGGACGCGGAGACGGATGTCGGCAGCGTCAGAGGTCGGATTCACCACGAAGCTCACGAAGAGGCACGAAGGCAGAGGGACGGGGACGGCGGCTAAGAGCGATCGACGTAGGTCACGCAGGCTGGTCGTGGCGCCGTCGATCTGACGGCCGCCTTCGGCGGCCCTGGCGACGGAGCCGGGCAGTCAGAATGATGCTGCGTGCGTTCCGGCCTTCGTGGCCCTTCGTGCGCTTCGTGGTGAATGCTCTTGATCTTCGTTACGCGTAGAGCCCGAGATACCAAGCGAGCAATCGTTCGCCGATGACCGACGCTGCGTACGCGGCGAGCGCGAGGAACGTACCGAACGGCAAGCGCGTCTGCAGCGAGCGGCCGCGGCCGAGCGAGAGCGCGATGCCGACGATCGCGCCGGTGAAGCTCGCAAGAAACAACACCACCCAAACCTGGCGCCAGCCGAGAAAGGCGCCGATCGCGGCGAGCATC
>CAYQRM010000056.1:0-3498 GCA_964419785.1 uncultured Solibacteraceae bacterium
AAGGAGCTCGAGACGCGAGCTGCAGAGCTCACAACGCTCGCGTCTCGAGCTCCTTCACGCCCACGCTTTCGCAGTCATCCCACTGGCCCGCACGGGGACTGACGTCCTCGACCGACTCGGAGTGCCGCGAAAGGCATCCTCGAAACCTGATCGCAGGCAGTGAGGATTTCGCGCGCGGTGAAGTCAGACACCAGACTACGCGCCGACTAGCTCGGCCACGCGCTCGGCGATCGCGAGCGATGACGTGAGTCCTGGCGAATCAATCCCGGCGGCGTGAATCAGCGCCGGAGTGCGCGCGTCAGGGCGAATCATGAAATCCGCGAAGCGCGCGCTCGGCGGATGCAGCTTCGCACGAATGCCGCTGCCACCGAGGCGAAGATCGTCGAGGCTGACTTCCGGCAGCAGCGCGCGCGTCGGTTCGAGAAAGGCCTCGAGCGGCAGACGATCGTTCTCGTAGTCGTTCTTGCTCGATTGATAGCGGATCGTCGGTCCAATCCACACCGCGCCGCTCTGCGTGCGCGTGAGGTGCACGCCCAACCCGTGACCGGACGCGTGCGGCACGGGATAGACGAGGCCGCGCACGAGGTGGCGGGCACGCGGCGCCAGTTCCGCGTACTCGCCGCGGCACGGATGGATCGTGAACGTCTCGCCGCCGCAGAGCCGCGAAATCTCGTCCGCGAACAGGCCCGCCGCATTGACCACGCGCTCGGCGTCGATGCGCTCGTGCGGCGTCACCACGGTGAGCAAGTCGCCAGCCACCGGCTCGCAGCCGACGACCGGCGTGCCGACGAGCAAGGCGACGTCGAGCCGCTGCAGTTCCGTCACGAGTGCCCGAATCAACGCCTCGGCTTCGACCCAGCCCGTGTCCGGAGACCAGAGCGCCGCGTGGGCCGAGACGTGCGGCTCTCGGGCCGTGACGAACGCGCGATCGACGAGCTCGACTCTGGCGCCATTCGCCGTCGCCGTCGCGAGCAGGCGATCGAGCGCGTCCTGCTCACCGGGTCCCGCGATGACGAGCTTGCCGCACCGGACGTGCGGCACCGACCGCTCGCGGCAAAACCCATACAGTCGCTCGCGTCCCTCGACACAGAGCTTCGCCTTGAGTGATTCGGCGGGATAGTACAAACCGGCGTGGATCACGCCACTGTTGTGCGTCGAGGTGTCCTGCCCGGCACGGGCGTGCCGTTCGAGCACGCACACGCGATGCCCGCGCTTGGCGAGCGACATCGCCGAGGCGAGCCCGACCACGCCGGCGCCAATCACGACGATCATGTCCAATGATATTGTGATGGCGCATGTCGTCGAAGCGCGCGCTCGTCACCGGCATTACCGGGCAGGACGGGTCGTACCTGGCCGAGCTCCTGCTCGATAAAGGGTACGAAGTGTTCGGGTTGACGCGCCGGTTGTCGGCGGCCAACTACTGGCGCATCGCGCACCTGCTCGACCGGCTCACGCTGCTGCCCGGCGACCTGCTCGATCAGCTGTCCCTGATCCGCGTGCTCGAACGCGTCAGGCCGCACGAACTGTACAACCTGGCAGCGATGTCGTTCGTTCCCGCGTCGTGGGATCAGCCGATGCTCACCGGTGAGTTCAACTCGCAGGGCGTCACGCGCGTGCTCGAGGCCGTACGCGTCGTCGACTCCAACATTCGCGTGTACCAGGCATCGTCGTCCGAGATGTTCGGCAAGGTGCGCGAGGTGCCGCAGCGTGAAACGACGCCGTTCTATCCCCGCAGTCCGTACGGCGTGTCGAAGGTGTTCGCGCACTACATCACCGTGAACTACCGCGAGAGCTACGATCTCTTCGCGGTGTCGGGGATCTTGTTCAATCACGAATCGCCGCGACGCGGCCTCGAGTTCGTGACGCGGAAGGTCACCGACGGCGTCGCCCGGATCAAGCTCGGCCTCGCGAGCGAGCTGCGGCTGGGCAACCTCAACGCGCACCGCGACTGGGGGTTTGCCGGCGACTACGTCCGCGCCATGTGGCTCATGCTGCAGCAGTCGTCCGCCGACGACTACGTCATCGCGACCGGCGAAAGTCATTCGGTCGAAGAGCTCGTCGAGATCGCCTTCGCGCACGCGGGACTCGACTGGCGGCGGTACGTCAAGCAGGATCCGGCACTGCTGCGTCCCGCGGAAGTCGATCACCTCATCGGCGATTCGTCGAAGGCGCACGCGGAGCTGGGCTGGACTCCGACCATCAACTTCAAGGCTCTCGTCGAGATGATGGTGGACGCCGACCTGGAACGCGTTCGCGACGAAAGTCAGGCGAGCAAGAGGCCGAGCGCGACCTCACCCCGATAACTTCGCCGCGAGCAAGACCGCTTCAACCAGACTGCCCTCGTCCGCGACGCCTTGGCCTGCGATGTCGAACGCCGTGCCGTGATCGACGGACGTGCGAATGATCGGCAATCCGAGCGTCACGTTCACCGCGCGTCCAAACGCCAGCAGCTTGACCGGGATCAGACCCTGATCGTGGTAGAGCGCGACGACCGCGTCGAACTCGCCGCGGGCGGCACGCACGAAGACCGTATCGGCCGGAAATGGTCCCGACGCGTCAATACGATCGGCGCGAGCGGCCGCGACGGCCGGCGCGACGACGGCGTCGTCCTCGCCGCCAAGAAGGCCCATTTCGCCGGCGTGCGGGTTGAGGCCCGCGACGGCCAGACGCGGCGTCGCGACGCCAAAACGCGGCAGCGCCGACGCGGTGAGGCGAATCGTCGAGAGCAGGCGATCGATCGTCAGCGCGCGCGGCACCTCCGCGAGCGGAATGTGCACGGTCGCGAGCACGACGCGCAGCCGATCGGACCAGAACATCATCGCGACGTCCTTCACGCCGCAAAGATGCGCCAGCAAATCCGTGTGTCCGCGCCACTCGAAGCCTGCGGCGCCAAAGGCGGCCTTGTTGATTGGCGCGGTGACCATGGCCTGCACGCGGTGCGCGCGCGCGTCTTGGGTCGCGTGAACAATCGCGTCGTACGCCGCCTTCGCCGAAAGCGCGCTGATCTTTCCCACAGGAAAGGCCCGCAGCTCGTCGGGCGTATGCGGCCCGTAAATCACCGGCCGGCACACGTCGACGACTTTCGGATGGCGCGCCGCCTTGACGGCGATCTCCGGTCCAATCCCCGACGGATCGCCGGCCGTGATGGCGATGGTTGGAATCGGCATCAGAGCGTCACCGCGGTCCAGTCTGCAACAATCTTCGGGCTCGCATTGCGATCGAGCGCGCGCAGCGCCTGCGTGATCGTGGCGAAGCTCGCGGCCACTCGCCGCAGATCGTAGGCCCGCGCGAGCGATCGCAGCTCGGCGTCGAGATCGGCATTGGCGAGCGGCGCGGCGGTGCCCGACGCGATCACGCCCAGATCGCGCAGGAGCGAGGCCGCGACGTTGAAGCGCGCGCCGAGGGCCTCGCGATCCCGGCGATCGGACTCGTGCTGCACCAGCGCCGTGGCCGCCTTGAGACGGCCGCCGACGCCGGTGTCGCGGCCCGCGGCGAGCA
>CAYQRM010000057.1:0-3251 GCA_964419785.1 uncultured Solibacteraceae bacterium
TACGCCTGGGCGTCGGGCAGCGACCGGACATCTTCGCCGCGGGGCTCGAGTTGGCAGGAAGGTGCCTGGAGAAAGTTAGAAGTTCGAAGTTAGAAGTTTGAAGTTCAGAGGATCCATGAGTACCGAAACGTTTCTCGGCTGGGGGCAACTCGCGCTCGGTGCATTCATGATCTCGATCGGCTACGCCAACCGGCGCGCCGGCCACGCGGGCGTCAGGTACAACCTGATGGCGGGAGGCCTGAACGTTGCGATAGCGGCGGCGATTTTCACCTCTGGCTGGATGCGCGATCTTGCGTGGGCTGTCCAGGCCGTCCTCTGTTTGTGGATCGCCGGGCGCCTATTCATGGAACGCAACCGAGGCGCGTTGTGGGTGACGTTGCCCTTCCTCGTGTTGATGCTCGCCATTTCGGTCATCGAAGTTGTCCACGATGATCTGACCGCGTTGGAAAGGACACTCTTCGTTGCCGTGGCTCTCCTCGCGGCGGCGTTGCTGCTGACGAGCGTCGTTCGGTTGGTCCGTTCGAAATTCCAACTCGAAGCACAGACGTGACGGAATTCTCCGAGACGAGTCACACGTGCCATCTATTTCGCTCACCGATCAAGTCGCAGTCGTCACCGGCGGCGGTCGAGGGATCGGGCGCGCCGTTGCGCAGGCGCTCGCGGCTGCCGGCGCGGCGGTCGCGGTCGTTTCGCGATCGGAAGGCGAGCTGGTCGAGACCGTCGGTCTGATTCAGCACGCAGGTGGACGCGCTGCTGCGTTTCCCGCCGACGTCACGTCGCTTGACGCGGTGCGGGCCGTCATGCAGGCCGCTGAGCGCGCGCTCGGTCCGATCGATCTGCTCGTCAACAGCGCTGGCGCGATCAAACCGTTCGGCCCCATCTGGGAAAACGATCCGGCGGAGTGGTGGCGGACGATGGAAGTGAACGTGCGGGGTCCGCTGGTGTGCACGCAGTTGGTGCTGCCGGGCATGGTGGCGCGGCGGCGCGGGCGCATCGTCAGCGTCACGAGCGGCGCCGGCACGGTGAGCACGCCGTACTACACGAGCTACGTGACGAGCAAAGCGGCGCTCATCCGACTGACGGAGTGCATCGCCCTCGAAACCAAGCCGTACGGCATCGCCGTGTTCGCGGTCGCGCCCGGAACGGTGCGGACGAAGATGACGGAGTACTCGCTCGGGTCACACGAGGGTCAAACATGGCTGCCGTGGTTCCGGCGCATCTTCGACGAGCACATCGACGTCCCGCCGGAACGTGCGGCCGAGCTCATACTCAATCTCGCCTCAGGCCGCGCCGACGCGCTGTCAGGCCGCACGGTCTCGATTTACGACGATCTCGAGATGCTCATCGCGAGCGCCGGTCGGATCGAGGAACAGAATCTCTACTCGCTCAAGCTGGATCGACTCGCCGGCGCGGGCGCCAATCCGGCGGCAAAGATCGTCGCGGCGGCGCGGAAGGCGGCGAACGAGAAGCCGTAGCTCAGCAGCCCGTGTTCGGGCTCGTTTGTGTCCTGGAGTGTTTTGCGGTCTGCAGCGGGTAGGAAATTGGAGTGGTGTGACGGGCGTATCCCGGTTGTCGAGCGTTCCATGCCTGACGACGACCGAGAGGAGTGTGTCAGATGAAACCTGCGAAACCGGTTCTCTGGATGGCAGTCGGCATCGTTCTGGGAATCACCGTCACCGTGGCCGCACGTCCGAATTCCCGGCCGCCGGCTGACAGGCTCGCGAACAGCGGGATCGTCGGCCTCGTGGCCGGCAAACAAGCGATCTTTGAAAAGGACACTCGGACCGGCGCATGCTGGCTCGCGGTTGGAGGAGGCGGCGAGGATCAGACGATGGCCCTGGCCGTCGCGCCAAAGGAAGCGTGCGACTGAAGTGACCACATCCGATTCGTCCTCGTCCACCGTCGCGCAGATTCAGCAGCTCGCCGCGGCCAGGTTCGTCTCGAAGCCGCTCTACATCGCCGCGAAGCTCGGGATTGCGGATCTGCTCGAGTCACACGCGTTGCCGGTCGAAGAGCTGGCCCGAAGAACGCAAACGGACAGCTCGGCGCTCTACCGGCTGATGCGGTGCCTGTCGAGCGTCGGGGTCTTCCGAGAGATCGAAGCGCGATCGTTCGAACTCACACCAGCGGCCAAACTGCTCGTGAGCGGAGAAGGCAGCATGCGCCCGCTGGTGTTGTGGCTGGGCGATCCGCGCATCGATCACGTCTGGGAGAACTTTCTCTGGAGCGTGCAAACCGGGAAGACCGCGGTTGAGAAGACGCACGGCAAGCCGATTTTCGAGTGGTTGAAGGAAGACGAGGACCTGGCGCGGATCTTCAACGATGCCATGTCCGCCAATGCGACTGTCCGATACGCGGCGGTCGTCGGCTCGTATGATTTCTCGGGCATCAAGAGACTCGTGGACGTCGGCGGCGGCCACGGCGCGCTCATGGAGCGAATCTTGAAGGCGACGCCTGGCTTGCGCGGTGCGGTCTATGACCAGCCGGCGGTGGTCACCGGCGCGGCCAAGCGGCTGTCGGCGGCCGGTCTCGCCGATCGGTGTGAGGCGATCGGTGGCGACATGTTCCAGGACGCGCCGGCCGCGGATGCCCACATGGCATCGCTCGTCCTGCACGATTGGGATGACGAGCGCTGCATCACGATCCTGCGCAATTGTCATCGAGCGTGCGCGCCTGGCGGCCGCTTTCTCATCATCGAAATGGCGATGCCCGGCCCGAACGAGTCGTCGTTCGCGAAGATGCTCGACATGCAGATGCTCGCGTTGGCTGGCGGCCGCGAACGGACCGAAGCAGAGTACGCGTCGCTCTTCGAGCGCGCCGGCTACAGACTGAATCGCGTGGTGCCCACGCGCGGTCCGGTGTCCGTCCTCGAGGGCCTCAAGGTGTGAGTCCGCCTTCCGCCAGGCGTTCGCCTGGCCTGCCTAGCCGAAGCTGCGAGCGAAGCGAGCGATTAGCGAAGGCTGGTGGGCCGCGGAGGGATCGAACCTCCGACCCTCTGGTTAAAAGGCGGCTTCAGCCCGAATCTCCTGCAATTCCTTGAAAGCTCCTGCATCGCGAAATCAGCGTGATTCCGCGGGATTTGCTACATTTCTCGTCGTCGCGCGGTTTCAATCGCTTGCAGTCAGTGGCACAGTTTTGTGCCCACCTAGTGCCCATGCCCAGAGTGACGCTCACTCCGCTCTCTGACCCGCAAGTGCGCGGGCTGCGCGCCGCCGACGTCCGCTACGACGTTCGTGACGGCCTCGCACGCG
>CAYQRM010000058.1:0-8721 GCA_964419785.1 uncultured Solibacteraceae bacterium
CCGATCGCCCTGTCGCAGCAGGCCAACCATGAGCCCGACGCGCGCGGATTGTCCGGCTGGCAACGCGGTCATCGCTGCGCGGTACTCGTCGGTCGACTCGCGCTGGCGATTGAGCGCGTCGAGCGTCTGCGCGCGAAACAGATGACGAAGGTATGTCAGTCCCGCGTCCTGCGCATCGTCCGTCGTAGCGTCGAGAACCGCGAGCGCGTCGGCGGTCTTGCCGGCGCGATAGAGCAGCAGGCCCTTGCGCAGGCGGGCTTCATTCGCCGTGGCGTCGCTTGCGATCGCGTGGTCGTAGAGCGCCGCCGTGTCCTTTACGAATGCGACCGCGGCCGCGGCCTGCGCCGACACATCGTCGAGCGCGTGCCGCTGATCGGTGAAGAACGCGCGCGCGAGCACGAACCGCGGCTCGTCCGGGAAGCGCGCGAGCGCATTGTCGGTGAACACGAGTCCGGCGGCAGGTTGATTGGCGCCTTCGAGCGCGATGATGCCGGCCCACAGCCAGAAGCGCTCGAACGCGTCCGGGCCGAGCGGCGCGCGGACGAGCTTGCTTTCAGTGTTCAGCAGCTGGATGGCGGCGTCGCGCGCGTTGGGATTCGCTGTCGCGATCGCCGCGTGTGCAAGCTCGACGACAAACGCCGCCTCGCGCGCGGGATTGGCGGGCCAGGGATTGCCGTTGGCTTCGAACTCCCGAATCAGCTCGTCCAGCCGCGGCCGCGTGGCGAGCGACGCGACGAACGCGTCGTAGTGGCCGGCGTCGTACTCGGCCGTCAGATCGCCGATCGCGGGCGCGCTCGCGGGTAGAGGCGCAGCGCCTCCGCGGCCCGCCGGCAGTCCGCGCGCCGGCGCTGGGCGTGGAGGTGCGGCTGGCGTCGCCGCGGCTGGCGGGCGTTCGCGCGCGTCCACCGCGTATCCGCGCCGCGCTTTGATCTCGACACCTGGCTGGCTCGGGACCGTGACCGTGACGTCGTGCCAGCCCTCGCGCGTGACGCCCTGCGGCGTGAAGCGCAGCAGGTAGCCTTTGCGGTAGTCGGCAAACGCTTTCTCGAAGATCGCCGACGCCGTGCGGTTCGTGAAGATGCCCGGCAGGTACAGCTCGCCGCCGGTGATCTCTGCGGCTTCTTTCAATGTGTCGAATTGCTCGTCGTCGTACGGGCGCCAGAAGAGCCGCGTGGGTCCGTTCAAGCCGGCGCTCAAACCCGTGGTCGCGTAGCCGCGATCATGCTGAACGCGTTCTCGATGGCCCGTGTACACGACCTGATCGCTGATCTGATCGAGCGCGACCGTTACTTGCGCGATGTAGAGCGTGGCCGTCGATCGGCGCGCGATGTCTCGCACTGTCGCAGCGTCGAGCGTGCTTATCGCATCGATTCCGTCGGTGAGCGCGATGATGAGATGCCGGCGATCGGGCTCGATCTGACGCATGAGCGCGGCTGCCAGGCCGTCCTGAGTCGACGGCAGTCCTCTTTCCTCGAGATCTGGCACGCGCGGCGCGGCCTCGGCGGGCTGACGCGGAATCACGTCGGTGACCGCATTGCTCACGCTCATGACACGCACCCGATCGGCCGGCCGCGCGAGCGCGATGATCTTGCGCGCCTGCTCGACGAGTCCCTTGCCGTAGCCGGCGTCGTCCTCGGTGACGTCCAGGAGCACGGTGATATCCACCGGGATCGCTTCGAGCTCGACGACGTCGACCGTTTGTCGGACGCCGTTGTCGAGAAGCACGAAATCCCTCGACGCGAGCGCGCCGATCGGCGATCCGTTCGATCGCACGGACACGTCGATCGTGACGAGGTCGGTTCCGCCGCGGAAGACCGGCTGAGGTTGCGCAGGCGTCTGCGCGCGAAGACCGAGTCCGGCGGCGCCGGCGAGCGTGACCGAGACGATCGCAGCGACGTACCGACCAGTCATCGAACTGGCGCCTCTGCTTCGCCCGACACGATCTCCGAGTGGAGGCGGCGCTGCAGCTCAGGCCAGAAGCGCTCGTCGGCGCTTCCGTAGCCGCGCCAAGGATCGAGCGGCGGATCTGGCGCCAGGCTCGCCTCGACCAGGGCCGTGGCGTCTGCGCGCCGATCGGAGGTGAACAGGATCGCCGCGAGCGCCAGCGTCGCGGACTCGGCGCGCGGTACTGTGGCGAGCGACGCGCGGTACTCGCGCTCGGCGTCAGCGACTTGATGCTTGTCCTCGAACGCCTGGCCGCTGAAGTAGTGCGCCAAGTACACCAGATAGGGATCGCGCGTGATCGTCTCGACGTGCGTGAACAGCGTCAGGGCGTCGTCGTAGCGCTTCAAGCGCAGACGGAGGCTGCCGAGGCGCAGCGAGGCCTCCGCGCCGATCGCTTCGTCCTTCGACATGTGATCGAGCGCGCTCATCGCCGGTCCCGAAAAGACGATGTTCGGTCGAGATCGGCGGAATCCCTTCACCGGCCACGTGCGCCACTCGAGAGCCACGGCTTGCGCGAGCGCGAACCGATTTTCAGTCGGGAAGCGCTTGATCACGTGGTTCAGGTGCTCGAACTCGTCCTGCGGGTTGCCGCGATCGTCGAACGGGCTGCCGATCAGGAATTCAAAATCGCCGACGCGATCGGCGGACGCGACGGCGGCGAGCTGCCACAGCCGCTCCGAGGCCGACGGTGTCGGCTCGCGCCGAAGAAGCGCGCAGCCCCACTCCGCGAGCTTCGCCGGCGCCTTCCACAATATCTGCGGCGGCGGGTGGTAACTTGGCGCCGGAATACCCGTAAGCGTCGGCGTGCCGGGTGGCACGTTCAGGTTTATCTCCTGCACCCACTTCCAGTCGAGCGTGTCGTACGCGAGACGCGACGCTTCGAGCGCAAAGGTGGCCGCCGCCAGCTCGCGCCGCGGCCGATCGGCGGGCTTGCCGCCGTCCACCCACGCCGCACCGCCGTGTTCGAGCTCTTTCAGGAGTCCGTCGTAGTCCTTGTTTGCGGCGACATCGGCGAGGACGCGATCGAAATCGCCTGCGAGATACCCATCGAGGTAGGCCGTGACGGCCGGCGCCTGTGCGCGCGTGCGGCCGCTCGCGAGCGCGCACAACACAACCGCGACCAAGAGCGTGGTGACGCGCCAGGCTCGCACGGCAACCTCCGGACGTTCGACAGGGTTGGCAGCTTGATTCTAATCCAGTCCCCTCGATGGTATCGTGTCGTTCGTTCACTTTCGTATCGAACGGACCTTATCCTGGAGCTTTCAATGAGACGGATCGGCCTGGTGGTGGCAGCGTGCGTGTGCGTGGCGGCGGCGGTCGCGGCGCAAGGCAAGACAGTGAAGAGCTCGAACGGTAGCTGCGAGCTGGCCGTGCCGGCGACGTGGAACATCGGCGATCTCCCAAGCTCCGCCGATTCGGCCGACAAGAAGATGAATGTGATCGTCAGCTCGCCCAAGGCGATCGACACATTCGACGAGCTGAAGCAGACCGCGCGTGCGGTCTACAAGGACAGCAAAGTCACCAAGGACTCCGCGACGGAGTTCGAAATGGTGGGCAAGTCGATTACGGGCAAGCCAGATGTCTACCGCGCGATCCCGGGAGGCGGCGCCGGCAAGTTCTGCGTCGCAGAGATCACGTACTCGGCCGGCACGCCCGAAGACGCGAGCAAGATTCTCGCGGCCCTGAAGTCGACGGGCAAGTAGCGCGCTACTTTGCTTTCGACGGCGCCATGAACGCCGCGAAGTGCGCTTTCTGCTCGGGCGTCGCGTCGGGCCGCACTTCGAGCGTCCACGCTTGCGTGGGATCGTCGCTCGTCGCGAAGCGCCAGCCGAACCAGTCGAGCATCTCGGTGTAGTCGACCTCGTCGGTCGTCGCGACGAGCTTGTGCAGGAGCGGGCTCATGTCGACGCCCGCCGCGTCCGACATCGTCTGGCTGAATTGCTCGGCCGTGTAGCCGTGCGCGCCCGACCAGCGTTTGTACTCGAGCCGCATCACGTCGTCCATGCTCTTCTTGCCGTTCGTGAGATGACGAATGTGCGCGTCGAGCACGAGGCCGACGACGGGGCCTTTGACGTAGTAGTCGACTTTCTTGTCCGCGGGAATCCTTTCGAACATCTGCGACGACGATTGCTCGAGCGTCTGAAAGAGACGCCCGGGCTGCTTCGTTTGAAGATCCGTGATGTGCTTCGACTCGAAGTTCAAATAATCCTCGGGCGATCCGAGCCCCGAGCGTTCTGAGAGCAGGTCACCAAAGTACGACGTCAGTCCTTCCGCGACCCACAAGCCCGTCGTCACCGGCGAGTGCTCGTAGTCGAACGGTCCGAGCTCGACCGGTCGCAGCCGCTTCACGTTCATCGCGTGGAAGTATTCGTGGCTGATGAACGCGGCGTTGCGGAACTTTGCCTCCGGCGTCATCGGTTCCTTGCCGCTCGTCGTGATCGCGACGGAGTTCAGATGCTCGACGCCCGATCCTCCGCCGCCGCCGGTGACGATGTTGAGGAAGACATATTTCTTGTAGGGCAGCGCGCCCCAGAAGCGGATGTGCTCTTCGATGAGCGGCGTCAGCACCGCGGCGACTTTCGCGCCGTCCCACTCGGCCTGCCCGAGGTACGTCCAGTAGTGCTGGATGCCGCCGACCGTGAAGGGCGTCGTCACGAGATCGACGCCCGCGAGGATCGGCGAGTCCGCCAGTGTGTCGTAGTCGGGCGCGACGTAGTCGTTCGGCGTGCCGCCGGGCGCCGCGTCGAGCGACGTCATCGATCCCTTCCACGTTGACGGCAGTTCCAGTCGAACTTCGGCGCGGCGATGCGCTGTTTCGACGAGCGTGATGTACGTCGCCGGACCGATGACGACCGCGGACGTTTCAGTCGTGCCGTTGCCCAGATTGCTGCCGCGCGGTGCGGCGACGGTGTACGTGACGACGAATGCCGGACGGCCGCCGGTCGCGACGGTCCATCGCGCGGGCGTCGGCTTCGTCACGTCGAGCGCGGTGCCGTCGGTGCTCTTCGCGGCGAAGTTGCTGACGCGGTCCGCGTAATTCTGCAGGCCGTAGAAGCCGGGCGACCAGATCGCCATCATCAGATCGACGGACGCGCGCTTCTCGGTCGGAACTTCGATCTCGACCGTGAACGATTTCGACGCCGGGTCAGGAAAGCGAATCGTGTAGACCAGCGGGTCGAGCTTTCGCGCGGCGTGGTACGCGGGCTGGACGACGAACGCGAGCGCGGCGGCGACGAGAATCGAGGCGGCGATTCGGCGTCGTGGGGTCATGACCGGAGACTGTATCGGATCAGCGTTTCCTGCGGCGGCGCGGCGCGGGCCGGCTCGCGACCGGCGTTTCGCGCGCGATCATCACCTCGGTCGACTTGATGATCGCGAGCGCATCGTCGCCGCGGCGCAGCTTGAGCTCGGCGATCGCGTCGCGTGTGATCACGGCCGTCAGGTGCTGATCGCCGATGCGGAGCTTGACCTGGCCCATCAATCCGTCGGTCCGCACTTCCTCGACGAACCCGCGCAGCCTGTTGCGGCCGGAGAGCGCGACGATGAGCCCGGTCTCGCGGGTGGGCTTGGCGGCCTTTGGCGCGGCAGCTGCCTCAGGCGACTGCCGTGCGAGCAGCCGCTCGATTTCGGCTTCGGACACGCGATGATGCCCGCCTGGCGTCTGCGTCGTTCGCAGCTTGCCCTCGTAGATCCACAGCTTCACGGTCGAGTAGCCGACGCCCAGGCGCTCGGCCGCGGCGCGCACGGTGAGGAGGGGCATGCCGCGATCTTAGACGGTTTCAGGCGATACGGGTGACGGGATGTGGCGAAATGCATCAGGAGCCATGACATGAGGCGATTCGAGGCGATTTGAGTGACGTTTCTGGCCGCGATACAGTCTTGCTGACTCGCTGCGTTGCGCGTGGAGGCTGGATGACCGGTCGTGTCGGAAGGGCCTGGCAGATGTGGGCAGGTGCGGCGGTGTTGGTCACCGCCGTCGTCGGGCCCGCGTTCGGCCAAGTGGCCGCAGGTGAAATCACCGGCGTCGTGAAGGATCAGAACGGTACCGGAGTGCCGGGCGCCACGGTGACCGTGACACAGGTCGACACGAACCGGCCGGTCGTCACCGTGTCCAATGGCGACGGCGTCTACACCGCGCCGAGCCTTCAGCCGGGCGAGTATCGCATCGACGTGAACCTTCCGGGTTTCAAACCCATCCGCCGCGAGGGCATCATCCTCGGCACCGGTCAGAAGATCCGCCTCGATTTCGACCTCGCCGTCGGTGACGTGAAGGAGCAGGTAACGGTACGCGCCGACGCGCCGGCCGTGCGCGCGGAAACAGGCAGCCTCGGCGCGCTCGTGAATAACCAGCAGGTCCTTGGGCTGCCGCTCAACGGCCGCACGTACATTGCGCTGACCGCGCTCGTGCCAGGCGTGGCGCTGCCGCCCAACTCGCAACTACCGCGCATCAACGGCGGCCGGCCGCGCACGAACGAGTACCTCTACGACGGCATTTCCGTGCTGCAGCCGGAGCCCGGGCAGGTCGCGTTCTTTCCGGTCGTCGACGCGATTCAAGAATTCAAAGTCGAAACGAACAGCCCGCCTGCCGAGTTCGGACGCTTCAACGGCGGCGTTGTCAATTTGACGACCAAGGCGGGCACGAATGATTTCCATGGCACGGCCTTCGAGTTCCTGCGTAACGAGGACTTGAACGCGCGCAATTACTTTCAGCGATTGAACCCCGTCAATCCCGAGTACCGCCGGAATCAGTACGGCGGCACGATCGGCGGTCCGATCGCGCGCGACCGCACGTTCTTCTTTGCCGACTACCAGGGCCAGCGGCAATCGATCGCGCGCACGGTGACGTCGACGGTCCCGACCATGTTGCAGCGTCAAGGCATCTTCACGGAGAAGATCGGGACGACGGTGCCGACGATTTACGACCCGTCAACGACGGTCGGCGCGGTGCGAACGCCGTTTCCGAGCAACACAATTCCCGTCAAGCAGATGGATCCCGCGGCGCTCGCGCTTCTCCAGCGCTACCCGCTGCCGACATCGTCTGGCACCGCGAACAACTACAGCCGTACGGCCAACGAGATCGACGACCAGGATCAATCGGACATTCGCGTCGATCATCGGTTCGCGACGAATCGCGATCATCTCTTCGCGCGCGAGTCGAGTGTCCGAGACGACTTCATCCCCGTCACGCCGCTTCCGGATGGCAGCGGGCTCACGAGTGGCACGCTCGGTCCGCAGAAGACGAATGCGTGGTCGTTCGCCTCGAACTATCAGCACACCTTCTCGGGCAACGTGCTGAACGAATTACGCATCGGCGACACGCGCCGGACGGTCACGCGCGATGCGACCGACCTGCCGACGGGCGCATCGTCCGCGCTCGGTATTCCAGGCATCCCGACGAACGGCCAGTTTCCGAATACGCTGCCGACGTTTCTCATCGCCGGCTACCAGCAGCTCGGTTCGCCGCCGAACACCGCGTCGGACTTCAGCACGAGCGTCACGGAAATCGTCGACTCGCTGACGTGGCTCAAAGGACGGCACACGCTCAAGGTCGGCCTCGACTGGCGTTGGGAGCGGCTGAACGTCAATCAGCCGCCGTCGCCGACCGGCGCCTTCACGTTCAACAACATCGGCAGCGACCAGCCGGGCGTGACGGGCACGGGGACCTCGCTCGCGAGCTTTCTGCTGGGGCAGGTGCAGCTCTTCTCGATCGACATCCAGCAGTCGGAGATTCAAGAGCGCGCGCGCATCCAGGAGTACTTCTTTCAGGACGACTGGAAAGTCTCCGATCGACTCACCGCGAATCTCGGCCTGCGGTACACCCTGAACTTTCCGTCGACGGAGATCAACGGCCAGACGGCGGTCTTTGATCTGCAGACGCAGCAGCTCGAGTATCCCGGAGACAATCCGGTCCGCCCGCTCAAGAAGGGCAACTTCGGCCCGCGCGCCGCCGTCGTCTATCAGCTGACGCCGAGGACCATCGTGAGCTCGGCGTACGGACTGATCTGGATCGAGATGGCTGGCATCACGACGCCGTTCACGACGCCGACGTTCCCGTTCCTGCAGACGGTGTCGCAACGCGCGCTCGACAACGTCAATCCCGCCTTCGTACTGCACCACGGACCGAGCGTTGCACCGATTGCGGCGACAGCGACCGCCGGTCTCGGCCAGGGCGTCTTCTCCGTCAACGCCGGCCTCGGCTCTGGCTACGCGCAGCAGTGGAACGTATCCGTCCAGCGGCAGATCGCACCCAACACGACGTTCGAGGCGGCGTACGTCGGGTCGAAGATCACGAACGTCGGCATCCCGGACACCAATCTCAATCAGCTCACGGCCGATCAGCTCGCCATCGGCGCGCCGCTGCTGCAGAAGGTCGCGAATCCCTATTTCGGCCAGATCCCACGCTCGTCATCGCTCGGCGATCCGACCATCACTGAAGCGCAGCTGATGAAGCCGTATCCTGAGTACACGACCGTAAGTCTCTATCGCAACAACGTGGGGACGACGAGGTACGACGGAGTGGAACTGAGCGTGCGGCAACGGTTCTCGCGCGGACTGTCGTACACCGTCGCGTACACGCGCTCGAAGCTCATCGACGACGCATCGTCGGTGTTTGACGCGTCGATCCTGACCGGCCCGATCGCGAATTATCCAGTCGCCGACAGCTTCAATCGCAGCCTCGAGCGCGACTACTCGACCGGCGACATTCCGAACTACTTCGTGTCGTCGGTGATCTGGGAGATCCCGGTGGGCCGCGGACGCGCGCGCGAACTGCACGGC
>CAYQRM010000059.1:0-1646 GCA_964419785.1 uncultured Solibacteraceae bacterium
CCGCGTGGCCTGCGACTCGCCTATTGCGCGGACCTCGCCGGCATCGGCATCGATCCAGGCATCGAGCGCGTCTGCCGCGACGCGGCGTTCGGACTGCGGGAGATCGGCGCGACGGTCGAGACGATCGATCTGAATCTGTCGGAGGCGCGACGCGCGTTTCTGGCCCTGCGCGGATTGTGGTTCGTCAATCAAATGTTTCCGCGACTGGATCAGCAGCATCGATTTGGCGTCAACGTCGCGAACAACGTGAAGTCTGGACTCGAGGGATCGATGCGCGATCTCGGCGCCGCCGAGGCCGTGCGCGGGCGGCTGTGGCATCAATTCCGAGAACTGTTCGGGCGCTTCGATCATCTGCTCACGCCGTGCATGGCCGTCCCGCCGTTTCCCGTCGAGCAGAACTACCCCGAGGCGATCGCGGGCAAGCCGATGACGACGTACGTGGACTGGCTCGCGCCGACGTTCTTGTTGAGCATGACGGGCCTTCCCGTCGCGTCCGTGCCCTGTGGTCTCGACGCCGGCACGCCGGCGATGCCGGTGGGTCTGCAGATCGTCGGACGGCCATTCGGTGAAGAGCGCGTGCTCGCGCTCGCGGCCGAGGTGCAGCGACAACGTCCGATCGGGCGGCCGGCGCTGCTCGCCGAAGGGCCCAACTCAACTCGAAGTGGTCATGAATGATAATATTGTGGTCATGAAAAAGGTCTCTATAAAGGACCTCAAAGCCACTCTTTCATCGGTCGTGGCCGAAGCTGAATCGGGCCGGACGGTTATCATCACGCGCCACAACACGCCGGTCGCGCAAGTGGGGCCGGCGACGATCTCGCATACGCATCGAGGACCGCGCGCCGGTTCCGGGCGCATTTCAGCGGCGATCAAGAGACGCACGAAAGGTCGATACCTGGCCGTCCTGCTCGAAGACCGCGGCGACCGGTGAGTCCGACGGCCGCGTCGTTGTCGCCCCGCCGGTACTACCTCGACACCTCGGCCTACCTCTGCATGCTGCTGGGTGAAGACGGCGGCGATCGGTTGACCGCCGAGACCGCCGGGGCGGAATTGGCGTCGAGTGTCCTCTTGATCCTCGAAGCCAAGCGCACTCTGGTCCGCCTCGCGCGGGAGGGCCATCTCTCTCCGGCTGAGTTCAAGACATGTCTGCAGCGTGTCGACGAGGATCAGGAAGTGCTGATCCTGCGCGACCTGACGATTGACCTCTGCACATTCAACGTGCTGCCGGCAATTGCCACACCTCGATCGCTAGACCTGGCGCACCTGCGCACGGCGTTGTGGCTCCACGGAAACACGCCCTTGACGGGTTTCCTCACGCTCGATCGGGCTCAAGCCGAAGCGGCTCGAGAGCTCGGTCTCCCTGTATGATGCGACGTGCCCGATGAGTCCCGTCCCACTCGGACGAGTCCTGGCGGTGAAACCGGCACGCCCGCCTTCCCGTTTCCATCGTTAGAAGAAGGTCGCTTCCCCGCCGGAACGACGCTCGCGATACCTGTTCCTACGTCAGCGCGTCCTAGTCCCGGCCGTCGCTCGGGTTGACAGCCAACCCAAGCGTGGCCTACAGTCGGGTTAGATATCAACCCAAAGAGGGCACGCCATGTTCCGAAGGCGACGCACGCTCGACGATTTCTCGGCGGAAATCGACA
>CAYQRM010000060.1:0-28344 GCA_964419785.1 uncultured Solibacteraceae bacterium
GAGCAGCTTCAGGCCCTCTCGTATGTCGCGATCAGGGCGCACGATTACGGGTTTGGGTTCGGCCTCATCTTCTTCGGCGTCGAGTGCGTCGTGATCGGCTACCTAATCGTTCGGTCGACGTATCTGCCGGCGGTGCTCGGAGTCATGATGCAGATCGCTGGCGTCTGCTACGTGCTCAACAGCTTCGCTGTCCTGCTGTACCCGCCGCTCGGCTCCCGGTTGTTTCCGTTCATCCTGCTGCCGCCGTTCGTCGCAGAGCTATCACTCGCACTGTGGCTGCTCGTGAAGGGCGTGGATATGCGCAAGTGGGGCGAAGCGCGCGACTAGCCAGTCATGGGGCCCAATGGCCCGATTTACCCGATCCGACCGTCCCCGTCGAGGTCCGCGCCGATGCGTTTCTCGAGGCGCTCGATGACAGCGCGAAGGAGCTGCTGCGAGCGCCGCAAATCAGCCTCCAGCCGCTCGACGCGCTGTTCGAGCGTCGCGGAGCGATCGCTTTGCGACGAGATCTGACTTTGTTGGTAGAGGTCCCAGAACAGTCCCATACACGAGCAGTATGCGGCTGGATAGGCAGGGGGCGAATGACCGAACGTCACCGGGACGAATTCAAATTCGTATCTGCCGGGACTCGCAACGGGCCGAACGTCAATTTCTGTTCGTCAAAAGCGCGGGCCGTCGCGGCGCAGGCTCACAACTGAGCCCCACAATCCGACAACGATCAGGACGCAACCGACGACGCTCACAAACGGTGCCATGTGACTCGCCCCTTGAACCGGGGATGTGCATGCTACCACTGCAAGGGGCGTACCGCACGGCGCGCTTTCTCGAAAGATCAGCTTTGGCCGGAAGTCGCGGAAACCGTGGTTGCTTCACCCGGAGTTACCCGCGACTCGCCATCATTCCTGTCTCGCGACCTTACAGAAGTGCCGCAGCCGTCCTCGACCCGCGGTCATGGACGATCTCGGAAGCTCTCGGTTCTCGACTTCCCGACTTCCCGACTGTCTAGACTCCAATGACTGCGGTCAATTCCTTGACCGCGCCGGCCGACTTCATGAGCGCCGCCTGCTCGTCCGCGGTCAGCTTGATTTGAATGACCTGCTCGACACCGGCCTTGCCCAGCTTGACCGGCACACCCAGGAACTGGTCGTTGATGCCGTATTCCCCGCGCAGGTACACCGAGCACGGCAGAATGGCCTTCTTGTCCTTGAGGATCGCCTCGACCATCTCGGCGGCCGCAGCCCCGGGCGCGTACCAGGCGCTCGTGCCGACCAGTTTCGTGATCTCGGCGCCGCCGTTGGCGGTCCGCTGGCAGATGGCGTCCACGCGCTCCTTCGACATGAGCTCGGTCATCGGGATCCCGGCGACCGTCGAGTAGCGCGGCAGCGGCACCATCGTGTCGCCGTGGCCGCCGAGCACGAACGCGTGCACGTTCTCGACCGAGACGTTGAGCTCCATCGCAATGAACGTGCGCATGCGCGCCGAGTCGAGCACGCCGGCCATGCCGATCACCCGCTCGCGCGGGAACTTGCTCAGCCGGTACACGGCCTGGCACATCGCGTCGAGCGGATTCGCGACGGGCACAATGATGCAGTTGGGCGAGTACTTGATCACCTCGGCCGTCACCGCCTGCATGATCTTGTAATTCACCTGGAGCAGGTCGTCGCGGCTCATGCCGGGCTTGCGCGGCACGCCTGACGTGATCACGACGACGTCGGAGTTGGCCGTCGCCGAGTAATCGGTCGTGCCGATCAGGCGCGCGTCAGATCCGTCAATCGGGCACGCCTCGAAGATGTCGAGCGCGATACCCGCCGCCTTCTCGGCAGCGATGTCGACGATCACGACGTCGGCCAATTCCTTGACGGCAATTGCGCGCGCCACCGTCGCGCCGACATTGCCCGCGCCTCCAACGACTGTCACTTTACGATTCATGAATTGTGTCTCCGGTCAGAACATTTCGCTCGTGTCAGGCAGTTGGCCTCACGCTCCTGGCCGGTCGCCTGGGTCCTCATCTTAGATATTTTCGATCATCGCCGTCGCGAACTCCGACGTCTTGAGCTCGGTCGAACCCGGAATCATCCGCGCCAGATCGTAGGTCACACGCTTCGAGGCAATCGTACGTTCGAGCGACGAGATGATCAGATCGGCCGCCTCCGTCCACCCGAGGTAGCGCAGCATCATCTCGCCGGAGAGAATCACCGAGCCTGGATTGACCTTGTCGAGTCCCGCGTACTTCGGCGCCGTGCCATGCGTGGCTTCGAAGACGGCGTGGCCGGTGACGTAGTTGATGTTGCCGCCCGGGGCAATTCCAATGCCACCGACTTGCGCCGCCAGCGCATCGGAGATGTAGTCGCCGTTGAGATTTGGCGTGGCGATCACCGCGTAGTCGGCCGGCCGCGTCAAAATCTGCTGCAAGAACGCGTCCGCAATCACGTCCTTGATGACGAGTCCGTTTGGCAGTTTGCACCACGGCCCGCCATCGAACTCGGTCGCACCGAACTCCCGCTTCGCGAGCTCGTAGCCCCAGTCGCGAAACGCGCCTTCGGTGAACTTCATGATGTTGCCTTTGTGCACGAGCGTCAGGCTCGGCCGCTTGTTCGCCAGCGCGTACTCGATGGCCGCGCGGATCAGGCGCTCGCTCCCCTCTCGCGAAATCGGCTTGATGCCAATGCCGCTCGTGGCAGGGAAGCGCACTTTCTTGAAGAGCTTCGGAAACGCGGCGGCAAACAGTCTCTTGAATTCTTCGACGTCGGGCGTGCCTTCGCGAAACTCGATACCTGCGTAGATGTCTTCCGTATTCTCGCGAAAGATCACCATGTCGACGAGATCGGGCCGCTTGACCGGCGTCTCCATGCCCTGGAAATAACGCACGGGCCGCAAGCACGTGTAGAGGTCGAGCTCCTGGCGCAGCGCAACGTTGAGCGATCGAATGCCGCCGCCAACCGGCGTCGTCAGCGGTCCCTTGATGCCGACCAGATACTGCCGAAATGCCGTCAGCGTGTCGTCGGGAAGCCAGTTCCCAGTTTTCTGAAATGCTTTCTCGCCGGCGAGGACTTCGAGCCACTCGATTCTTCTGCGATTGCTGTAGGCCTTCGACACCGCGGCGTCGAAGACGCGCACGCTGGCACGCCAGATATCCGGTCCGGTGCCGTCGCCTTCGATGAACGGCACGATCGGATGATCCGGGACGACCGGTCGTCCCTGTGCCAACGTGATTGGGCTGCCTGACATTCGAGATCCTTCGCTCTCTTCTTGCGTCGCGTCGATCGCGTCAATCGCGCGCGCGGCCGCGCAAGTTTAGGTCACGTCCCCATCGGACGTCACGAGATCTTCACAGAAACTGTGGAAAAGTGTGTGGAAAACTCCCGCCACTTTCGAGGTTTACCGCGACTTTCTTGACGATGGAGCGGTTTGCACCAACTTGGTGCGGGAACTCACGCCGACATTATAACGAAGGCGCAAGCGGGGATGCCGGGCCTCAGTGCAGCGAGATCTTGTAGATTGTGCCGGCTGCGGCGTCGGCGAGTTCAGCACCGTCGGCAGAAATACTACGCACGACGAACGCGCCAAGCGTGTCGCCGACTTTCACGACTTGCACGAAATCACCGACGGAAAACGCGGCCGTGCGCACGACGCTGCCATCAGCATCCGTCGCAACGATCGCGAGGAGTTTCGGCAGCACTGGACCGGGCGGCGTCACCGGCTCAACAGGCGCGGCCGGCGGCGGCGTTTCTTTCACGGGCGGCTGCGGCTTCGTGCCAAATCGAAAGGGATCGCGTTCTGGCGGAGGAAATCCCGGATTGACGTCGAGGCGATTCTTGAGATGCTCGACTTGCTGCGTGATGTCCGCGACAAGCGGCGCGGATTGATCAAGTGGCGTATCGTCGTGCGGAGCGAGCGGCGTTGGCGACGGCGCCGCGGGCGCCGTCACCCACGACACCAGCAACGCGACGCCAGAGAGCAACAAGACTGGGGCAAGGCGGTGCATGTCGATCTCGCGGCTACAAAATGGTACTACCACCGCCGAACGCGGACAAGACAACTCGTGCTAAGATTTGCCGTGCCCGTTGTTTTGCCCTCAGAACTGGCACCTTCCCTCCATCACGCCAGAGTCGTCGCTGTCATTCCCTCCAGGTATCGCTCGACGCGATTGCCTGGCAAGCCACTCGCGCTCATCGACGGACGAACAATGATCGAGCACGTGTGGCGTCGCGCGTCCGACGCTCGCCGCGTCGACGCGGTCGTGGTCGCCACCGATGACGAACAAGTCGCGCGCGCGGTAGACAAATTCGGCGGCATCGCCGTCATGACGCGCGCCGATCACGCCACCGGCACCGATCGTCTCGCCGAAGTCGCCGCCGAACTCGCCTGCGATCTCATCGTCAACGTCCAAGGCGACGAGCCGCTCATCTCGCCAAGCGCGATCGACGACGCCGTAATGCCGTTGCTCACTCGTTCAGGGGAACGAATGGGCACATTGCGCAAGCGGATCGACGATCCTGAAGATCTGGCTAATCCTAGTATCGTGAAAATGGTTGTTGACCATCAGGGGTACGCGCTGTACTTCTCCCGGTCGCCCATTCCTCACGTCAGAACCGGCCAGCCGGCACCCGCGATGTGGCGCCACCTCGGGCTGTACGTTTATCAACGCGCTTTCTTGCTCGACCTTGCTCGAATGCCCCAGACGCCGCTGGAGCTCGCTGAAGGCCTCGAACAGCTCCGCGTGCTCGAACATGGATTTAGAATCGCCACGTCCGAAACGACAGCGGACACGATCGGCGTGGACACCCCGGAAGACCTCGAACGGGTCCGACGGCTCGTCGAAGCCGGCACCCGCTCCTGAAAGCGACCAATGGCCCAGACCGACCGACAGCGTCCCGTGAAATACATCTTCGTGACCGGAGGCGTGGTGTCCTCCCTTGGCAAAGGATTGGCCGCCGCGTCGATCGGCTGCCTGCTCGAAGGTCACGGCTACAAGGTCGCCCTCCAGAAGTTCGATCCCTACATCAATGTCGATCCCGGGACCATGAGTCCCTACCAACACGGCGAGGTCTACGTCACTGACGACGGCGCCGAGACCGACCTCGACCTCGGCCATTACGAGCGGTTCACGGGGATGGTCGCGTCGCGCAACAACAACTGGACGACAGGAAAGATCTACCTTTCTGTCATCCAGAAGGAACGGCGCGGCGATTATCTCGGGCGCACGGTGCAGGTCATTCCGCACATCACAAACGAGATAAAAGACAGTATTCGGTCGGCCGCCCAAGATGTTGACGTTCTACTCGTTGAGATCGGCGGCACGGTCGGCGATATCGAGAGCTTGCCGTTCCTCGAAGCGATCCGCCAGCTCCGTCAGGATGTCGGCAAGGAGAACACGCTCTACATCCACCTCACGCTCGTGCCGTTTATTGCGTCGGCCGGCGAGCTCAAGACCAAGCCGACTCAGCACAGCGTGCGCGACCTGCGGTCGATCGGTATCCAGCCGGACGTGCTGCTCTGCCGGACCGAGCGCGACCTCGATCAGGACCTGAAGCGGAAAATCGCGCTCTTCTGCGACGTCGATGAGGAGGCCGTCATCACGGCCCGCGACGTATCGAGCATCTACGAAGTGCCGCTCAATCTCGCGGGCCAGGGCCTGGACCAAATTCTTCTGAATCGGCTGCACCTGCCGTCGACTGAAGCCCACATGGACGACTGGCAGGACCTCGTCGATCGCATCCAGAACCCGATCGACGAGATCACGGTTCACTTCGTGGGCAAGTACGTCGAATACGAGGACTCCTACAAGAGCATCAACGAGGCGCTCTACCACGGCGGTTTCCGGCACAAGCTCAAGGTCAATCTGCGTTACGTCGAGGCGGAGGCGCTCGAACAAGAAGATGGCCTGGAGCTCCTCGATGGCGCGGTCGGCATCCTGGTCGCGCCCGGCTTTGGCGACCGCGGGAGCCGGGGCATGATGGCTGCCGCTCAGTACGCGCGAAACCACAAGGTCCCGTACTTCGGCATTTGCTACGGCTTCCAGTGGGCGGTTGTCGAGTTTGCCCGCAATGTCGCCGGCCTCGAGGGCGCCGACTCGACGGAAGTCGTCGAGGAGCCGGGCCACAAAATCATCTACAAGCTGCGCGACCTGCTCGGCGTCGATGACATGGGCGGAACAATGAGGCTCGGGAGCTACGCGTGCCGACTGTCCCCTGACTCGCTCGCCTTCCGCCTCTACGGCGAAGAGATCATCCACGAGCGGCACCGCCATCGGTACGAGTTCAATTGCGCCTACGAGAAGGCCCTCACCGACGCCGGACTGCGCATCGTCGGCCGCTCGCTGGACAACAAGTTCGTCGAGATCGTCGAGCTGCCAGGCCACCCGTGGTATCTGGCGGTGCAGTTCCACCCGGAGTTCAAGTCCAAGCCGCTCCGCCCGCATCCGCTCTTCGCCGGGTTTGTGATGGCCGTGTACAAGAGAAAGAAGGCGCTCGAGGGCATCGCCATCAACGTCACGGCAATTGGAGACCGGCGCGCGAGCGGCTAGGCCGCTCATATCGCTCATATAATTGACGCCGCGTGCCCGACCAGCCTGGCCTCTCGGCGGTTCGTCGAATCCCCATCGCCGACGGGGTCGTCCTCGGTGACGAGCCGCTTGTCCTGATTGCCGGGCCTTGCGTGATCGAGAGCGACGCGCACGCGCTCTTTCTCGCCAAAGCCATCGCCGCGATCGCCAAACGCGCGGGCGTGCCGTACATTTTCAAAGCCTCTTTCGACAAGGCGAATCGGACGTCTGGCACCTCGTTCCGCGGGCCGGGACTCGACGCCGGCCTTTCGGTGCTCGAGCGCGTGAAGGGCGACGTCGGCGTCCCGGTGCTGACGGACATCCACGAGCCTGGACAGGCGGAGGCCGCGGCCCAAGTCGCTGACGTGCTCCAGATTCCGGCATTTCTCTCGCGCCAGACCGACCTGATCGTGGCAGCGGCGATGACCGGCCGGGCGGTCAACGTCAAGAAGGGCCAGTTTCTGGCGCCGCTCGACGTCCGGCACGCCATCGAGAAGGTGCGCGCCGCCGGGAACGAGCGGGTGTTCATCACCGAGCGCGGCGCGTCATTCGGCTACAACAACCTGGTCGTCGACATGCGCGCGTTCCCCATCGTCCGCGGCCTGGGCACGCCGGTGGTGTTCGACGTGACGCACTCGCTGCAGCTTCCCGGCGCGGGCAACGGCGTCACGGCCGGGCAGGCGCAGTACATCGAGCCGCTCGCGCGCGCCGGCGTGGCGGCCGGCGTCGACGGCGTGTTCCTCGAGGTGCACGAGGAACCGGCACGCGCCAAGAGCGACGCCGAGAACGCGCTGGCGCTCGACCGGCTTCCGGCGCTGCTCGACGTGCTCGTCCACCTGAATGCCATCGTCAAGGGCCGAATGACCGGCCACAAATAGGCCACGGCATGAGCGACCGCACTCCTCCCTCCGACAACGAGCTCGATCTCGCGCGCAAGGTCCTCGAAACCGAGGCCCAGGCGATCCGCGACGTCATCGACCAGCTCGACGGCGGCTTTGGGCGAGCGCTCGACCTGCTTCAGGGGTGCACAGGGCGAGTCGTGCTCACGGGCATGGGCAAGTCGGGGATTATCGCGCACAAGATTTGCGCCACGCTCTCGAGCACGGGCACGCCGGCGATCTTTCTCCATGCCGCGGAGGCCGTTCATGGCGACCTCGGCGTCGTCCAAAGCAACGACGTGGTCGTCGCGCTCTCGTACAGCGGCGAGACGGAAGAGTTGGTGCGTCTCCTGGAGTCGATCCGGCGGATCGGCGCGCGGCTTATCGCCATCACGGGCCATCCTCAATCGACTCTCGGTCAGGCGTCGGACGTCGCGCTCAGCTGCCGCGTGGCGGAGGAAGCGTGCCCGATGAATCTGGCGCCGACGGCCAGCACGACGGCAGCGCTCGCGCTTGGCGATGCGCTCGCGCTGGCGCTTTCTCAGCGGAAAGGCTTCGATTCGGCGCAGTTCGCAGATATCCACCCGGGCGGGCGCCTGGGCAAGCGGCTCATGCGCGTCGAATCGCTCATGGTGTCGGGCGGCGCCATCCCCAAGGTGCGCCGCGACACTGCGATGCCCGACGTGATCCACGAGATGAACAGCAAGCGCCTCGGCATGACGTGCGTCATTGACGATGGCGGACGGCTGCTGGGAATCGTGACGGACGGCGACCTGCGCCGGCACATGGTGAAGGGGTCGAATCTGCTCGATCGCAACGCCGCCGACGTGATGACTGGCCAACCGATTGTCATCAAACGAGATATTCTTGCGGTTGAGGCGCTGCGGCTGCTCGAGGAGCGCAAGATTACGTCGCTGGTCGTCGTTTCGAGTGAGGGCGTGGTCGAAGGCGTGGTGCACTTGCACGACCTGTGGCAGACGCAGATGGTCTAATGGCTCTGCCCGCGCACCAAGTCGAATTGCGGTCGCGGCGGCTGAAGCTGCTCCTGCTCGATGTCGACGGCGTCCTCACCGACGGCACGGTGCTCATCGGCCCGGAGAGCGGCGAGGTCAAGGCGTTCTCGATTCGAGACGGAGCCGCGATGGTCTGGGCGCAGCGCAGCGGATTGCCGATCGGGTTACTCACGGGGCGTCCGAGTGAGGCGACCAACCGGCGTGCCTACGAGCTGGGCGTCGAGATCGTCGTCAACAGCGGCCCCGACAAGCGGGAGGCATTCGACCAGATCCTGCGCGAGCGGCGAATCACCAATCTGGAAGTCGCCTACATGGGCGATGATCTGCTCGACTTGCCGGTGCTCCGTCGGGCGGGGCTTTCGGCGGCGCCGGTCGACGCCGCCGACGAAGTGAAGGCGGCCGTGCATTTTGTGAGCAAGCTCGGCGGCGGGCGCGGGGCCGTGCGAGAGTTCATCGAAGTACTGCTCAAGGGGCGCGGCAGCTGGGACGCGCTGATTCGCGCGCTGACGACGTAGCCTGACGAAGATGCAGACCTACTGGCCGCTGGTCGCGGTCCTCGTGGCGATGCTGGCCGGCCTTGCCGCAGGCAAGGCGTGGGAGCGCTACAAGCTCGTCGAAGGCCACTGGATCGACCGTCGTCGCGTCCGGCAGTCGCCGCACTTCATTCTCGGCCTGAACTATCTCGTCGCCGGGCAGACCGATCTCGCCGTCGACGAGCTCGAAAAGGCGTCGACTGTCGATCCGGGCGCGCTCGAACTGCGGCTGGTCCTCGGCAATCTTTACCGCGAGAAGGGGCAAGTTGGACGGGCGATCTCCGAGCATCAGGCGCTGCTGCAACGTCCGCGCCTGAATCGGCTTGAGCACGCCAACGTTCTGTTGTGCCTCGGGCTGGATTACCGGCGCGGCGGGTTCGTCGACCGCGCGGTCTCGGCGTTTTCGGACGTGCTGAAGCTCGACGGCAACAACGAAGCGGCGCTGGTCAATCTGGAGAAGCTGCAGGAGGATCAACACCAGTGGCAGGAGGCGTACGTCACCCGCAGCCGCCTCGCGCAAATCGCCGGACCGCCCGAACAACCGCGCTCGCAGTCGATCCTCGCGTTCCTCGAAAACGAACTCGGCCTCCAGGCGCTCAAGAAGAACGACCTGACCGAGGCCGCCAAGCGCTTCGAGGCAGCGATCGAACTGGACCGCAGCGTCATTCCGGCCTACCTCCACCTCGGCGAAGTGCGAATGCACCAAGGCAACCTCGTCGGCGCCGTGTCGATCTGGGAGCAGTCGATTGAGGTGTCGACCGATCGCGCGTACCTGGCGCTCGACAAGCTCGAGCCCGCGTACGCCGAGCTCGGGGCCGAGCACCGGTTCGTCGATTTGTGCAGGAAGCTCACGGCCGACTCGCCGCGCGAGTGGCGCGCGCGAGCCGCGATGGCGCGTCACCTTTCCGCGCACGGCCAACCGGCCAAAGCGCTCGACTTGCTCTTCGAGGCGCTCGAGCACAATCCCCACGCGCTCGCGATCCATCAGGCCGTCTGGAAGACGCTGTCTGCGCTCGACTTGCCCCGCCATCTTGTCGCCCGGTACGTCGAGATCACGCGTGAGTCGGTCTTCTACCTCGACCCGCACGTGTGCGTGCGGTGCCGGTATCGCAGCACGGAGCTGCTCTGGCAGTGCCCGCACTGTCACGAGTGGAACACGTTCGTCGAAGAACGCATCACGCCGGCGACCGACACCGAAGCCGAGATTCCCGCCGCCAGCGCGTCGTGACCTCCCGCCTGCTGCGCGTCGCCCTCACCGGCGGCATCGCCACCGGCAAGTCCTACTGTCTGACCCGTTTCGCCGAGCGTGGCGCGCCGACGATTGACGCCGACGTCCTCGCGCACCGGGTCCTTGCGCCCGGCACGGCCGGATTCGACGCGGCCGTCGCCCGCTTCGGCCAGGCGATTCAGCAGCCGAACGGCGAGATAGACCGCGGGGCGCTCGGACGGATTGTGTTTGCCGACGAAGACGCCCGGCGAGACCTCGAGGCGATCGTGCACCCGGCGGTCTACGGCGCGATCTCGCTCTGGTTCACAGGCCTGGAGCGCCAAGCCGTGGACGACGGGCCCCAGCTGGGCATCGCCGACATCCCCCTGCTCTACGAGACCGGCCACGCGCACGACTTCGACCGCGTTATCGTCGCCGCCTGCCTGCCCGGCCTGCAGCTGACGCGCCTGATGAAGCGAAACCGGCTGTCCGAGGAGGAGGCGCGGCAGCGCATCGAGGCGCAGATGCCGATCGCCGACAAGGCCCAGCGCGCCGACTACGTCATCGACACGTCGGGCGAATACGCGGAGACTGACCGGCAGATCGAATCTGTCTGGACGGCGCTCGAAAAAGACGCCGGGAGTATTTTTCACACAAACGGAGACTGAAAAATACACCCGGCGTCTTTTTCTAGCGCTGGCCTGCGGCAATCAGGGTGTTCTTCAAGAGCATCGCGATCGTGAGCGGTCCGACGCCGCCTGGCACTGGCGTGAGCGCGCCGGCGACGTCGGCGACCTCAGGGTGCACGTCGCCCACCACCGTTGAGCCCTTCTTGTCGAAAGCGGCGAGGCGCGCGCTCCCTGCGCCGAAGAGCGTGATCACCTGACTCCGATCGGTCACGCGGTTGATGCCGACATCGACGACCGTCGCGCCCGGCTTAACGAACGACTTCGTGACGAACCCCGCGCGTCCAATTGCGGCGACCAGAATGTCCGCCTGCGCGCATACGGCGGGCAGATCGACGGTCTTTGAATGACAAATCGTCACGGTGGCGTCGCGCTGAAGGAGCAGGAGCGCCGCAGGCTTGCCCACGATCTCGCTTCGCCCAATCACGACCGCTCGCTTGCCGGCCATTTGAACGTGCTCGCGCTCGAGCAGCGCGATGATCCCGGACGGTGTACACGGCACGAGGTGCGGGCGCCCCTGCACGAGCTTGCCGACGTTGATCGGATGGAAGCCGTCGACGTCCTTCGCTGGATCGATCGCGTCGAAGACGCGCCGCTCGGCGTGGCGTCCCATCGCCACAGGGAGTGGCGACTGCACGAGAATACCGTCACACCCGGGATCGCGATTCAGCCGACCGACGAGCGCGAGCACCTCGTCAATCGTCGCCGTCTCCGGCAGCCGGTGGACGGTGACGTCCAAGCCGGATTCGGCGCCGGTCCGTTCCTTGCTGCTGACGTAGACCTGCGAGCCTGGATCGTCGCCGGCGAGCACGATGCTGAGCGCCGGCGCGCGGCCCGACGCGCGTCGAAACCGATCGACCTCAGGCGCCAGCTCGGCCCGAATGGCCGCGGCGCACGCGGCGCCGTCCAGCCGCCGTGCGCTAGTTCCCACTCTTTCGCAACTCGCTGTGGTTGTAGCCGTAGGCGAAGTAAATTACCAGGCCGATCGCCATCCAGATGGCGAGCCGCAGCCACGTTTCAATTGGCAGGTAAGCCATCAACCCAAAGCTCACGAGTGCCGAGAGAATTGGCACGAGCGGGACGGCCGGCGTCCGGAACGCCGCCTTGAGATCCGGCCGTTTGCGCCGCAGGAAGACGATGCCGAGCGAGACGATGACGAACGCCATCAGGGTGCCGATGCTCACGAGGTCGCCAAGCACGCTGATCGGCGTGAGGCCCGCGGCGATGGCAACGGCCACGCCCGTGATCATGCTCGTGATGTGCGGCGTCCGGAACCTCGGATGGATTTTCTTGGCGAACGGCGGCAGCAGCCCGTCGTTGGCCATCGAGTAGAAGATGCGCGGCTGGGCCATCATCATGACGACCATGACCGAGCTCAACCCCGCAATCGCCCCCAGCTCCACCAGCATCGTCATCACGTGAAGCAGCGGGCTGCCGCCCGAGGCTGCCTCGGCCGCGCGAATCGCGACGACCATTGGCGCCGACGAGCCCATCATTTCCTTGTACGGCACGAGGCCGACCATCACGCCTGAAACCAGGATGTAGAGAATCGTGCAGACGACGAGCGAGCCCAGGATGCCGATCGGCATATCTTTCTGAGGGTTTTTCGCTTCTTGCGCCGCAACCGACACGGCGTCGAATCCTATGTATGCGAAGAAGATCTTCCCAGCACCGCGAAGCACGCCGCTCCAGCCGTACTCGCCAAACGTGCCCGAGTTCTCCGGGATGAACGGGTGCCAGTTGGCTGCGTTGATGAACGCCGCGCCGCCAAGGATGACGATCACGACGACCGCCAGCTTGATGAAGACGATGACCGTGTTGACGTTGGCCGACTCGCGGATGCCGACGATGATGAGGGCGGTGACCGCGACGGTGATGAGCACGGCCGGCAGATTGAAGACGGCCGTCACGTCGCCGGTCGCGGTGTGGACGAGGGTGCCCGGCGCGGCCGAGAGCGCTGCGGGGAACTCGATCCCGACGAAATCGTGGAGGAAGCTCGTGAGATGGCCACCCCAGCCGACCGCGACCGTCGCGGCGCCCAGCGCGTATTCGAGAATCAAGTCCCAGCCGATGATCCACGCGAACAGCTCGCCGAGCGTGGCGTAGCCGTACGTGTAGGCCGACCCGGCGATCGGCACAACCGACGCGAACTCCGAGTAGCACAGACCGGCAAGCGCCGATGCGATCCCCGCGAGCACCATCGACAGCACGATGGCCGGGCCGGTGTTGGCGGCCGCCACCTGGCCGGTCAGCACGAAGATGCCGGTGCCGATGATGGCGCCGATCCCGAGCGTCACCAGGTTGACCGGACCGAGCACGCGCTTGAGGCTGTGCTCCCCGGTCTGGGCCGCCTGGGCGGTCAGCGTCTCGATCGACTTGGTCGCGAACAGGGACATCAGGGCCCGTCCTTCCTTTGGTCTGGTCGTGTGCCGTTACCGTCAACCCGCTGGCGCGCGCATTATAGCCCGAGCATCGAGACGTACTTGCGCGCCCGGACGCCCGGATCGCCGCTCAATAAGTCCGTGATCACGGCGACTGACGAGGCGCCCGCATCGAGGACCGACGCCGCGCGCTCGATCGTGATGCCGCCGATACCGACGATGGGCTTGGCGTGTGCCGCGCCGAGCGCGGCTGCGCGCCGCACGAAGTCGAGGCCGACGACCGGATGCCCGGGTCCCTTCGTGGACGTCTGAAAGACCGCGCCGACCGCGACGTAGTCGATGGGCTCACCCATTGCCGCGACGAGCTCCGCGTCCGAATGGGTCGAAAGACCGACGAGCGCGCCAGGCGCCAGAACGCGGCGCGCATCGGCCGGCGACAAGTCGGTCTGCCCGACGTGCACGCCGGACGCTCCGGCAAGGCGCGCGAGATCCGCGCGATCGTTGAGCACGAATGTGGCGCCTGCGGCGCGAGCGTCAAGGGCGAGCTCCTGCGCCAGCCCGAGGAACGGTCCGCTCGCGAGCGTTTTCGCACGGAGCTGAATCAGCCGCACGCCGGCGTCGAGCCAGTCGCGAAAGACCGCGCGCGCATCGAGCTGGCGCAGCGCTATCGCCTCGACATCGAGAATGGCGTAGAGCCGGGGGAGGACAATCACGTCGTCCGAGGTCCGAGGTCCGTGAGGTCCGGAAGGTTCGGGAGTCCGAAGCCCCTGGGGACGGGCCGCTAGGCCAGATCGGCGAGCCTCTCGACCTTCGGCTTCTCCTTCATGAATCGCTCCATGAAGCTCGTGCTCAGCCGGCCGGCCACGAAATCCGGGTCCGCGAGGATCTTGAGGTGGAGCGGAATCGACGTCTTGATGCCGTCGACGACCGTCATCTCGAGCGTTCGCCGCATCCGGGCAATCGCCTCGTTGCGGTCGCGGCCGTACGTGATGATCTTCGCGATGAGCGAGTCGTAGTACGGCGACACCGTGCACTCCGAGTGCGCGTAAGAATCGACGCGCACTCCCGGACCGCCAGGATACGAGAAGGCGTGGATGACACCAGGGCTCGGCACGAACGTATCGGGATCTTCGGCGTTGACGCGACACTCAATCGAGTGCCCTTTGATCTCGATGTCGCTCTGGCGCGCTGATAGACGCTGTCCCGCCGCGATGCGAATCTGCTCTTTCACGATGTCGACCCCGGTCACGAACTCGGTCACCGGATGCTCGACCTGGAGGCGCGTGTTGGCCTCGAGGAAGTAGAAATGGCCGCCCGGGTCCATCAAGAACTCGAACGTCCCGGCGTTCGTGTATTGCACGGCGCGCGCCGCGTCGACAACGGTCGCGCCGAGCTTGCGACGCTGGCGATCGGTCAGCACCGGCGAGGGCGCTTCTTCGATCAGCTTCTGGTGCCGCCGCTGGATCGAGCACTCCCGCTCGCCAAGGTGAATGACGTGGCCGTGATGGTCGCCGAGGACCTGAATCTCAATGTGCCGCGGCGAGTCGACGTATTTCTCGAGGTAGACGTCGCCGACGCCAAACGCCGCTTCCGCTTCTCGAGTCGCGGTCTTGAGCGCGGCCGCCAGTTCCTCGGGCTTCCGAACGACGCGCATGCCGCGACCACCGCCGCCGGCGACCGCCTTGATGATGACCGGGTAGCCGAGCTCCTTCGCGACCTGGACCGCCTGCTCCTCCCCGCTGACCGGGCCGTCGCTGCCGGGTAGAACGGGCACGCCGGCTTTCTTCATGGCCTTGCGCGCGCGAGCCTTGTCACCCATCAGCTTGATCACATTGGGATACGGCCCGATGAACTTGATGTGGCACGCCTCGCAAACTTCGGCGAGGTACGCGCTTTCGGACAGGAACCCGTAGCCGGGATGGACGGCGTCGGCGCCGGTGATCTCGGCCGCGCTGATGATGGCCGGAACGTTCAGGTAGCTATCGAGACTTCGCGCCGGGCCGATGCATACATCTTCATCGGCGAACCGCACGTGCAGCGAGTGTTCGTCGGCCTCCGAGTAGACGGCGACGGTCTTGATGCCAAGCTCGCGGCAGGCGGCGATGATTCGCAGCGCAATCTCGCCCCGGTTGGCAATCAGAATCTTTGAGAACATCGTGTCAGTGTCTTTGTCAGCGTCTTTGTCAGCGTCTTTGTCAGCGTCGGTGTCAGTGTCGGTGTCAGTGTCTGGTGCTCAATCAGCGTGTCGCCTCGAACCTGCCGAGGGGGTCAGGCCCGGCTCACGCCAATCGGGGCCAGACCCCTTGCTCATCTCAAGGTTTTCGGCCCTCTGCCCTCTGCCCTCTGCCCTCTGCCCTCTGCCCTCTGCCCTACTTCACCTTGACCGCAAACAACCGATCCCCAAACTGCACCGCTTTCCCGTTTTCGACGTACACCGCGGCGAGCTCGCCGTCGCAGTCCGACTCGATTTCGTTCATCAGCTTCATCGCTTCGATGATGCAGAGCACCTGGCCGCGTTTCACCGTATCGCCGACCTCGACGAACGACTTGGCGCCGGGCTCGGAGGAGCGATAGAACGTGCCCACAATCGGCGACTTGATGACCGCGAGATCGACGCCCTCGCCCTCGAGCGGCACGACGCCGCCTGCGGCCGGCGCGGGTGAAGGAGCCGCGGCAATCGGCGCGGCCGCCGAGGCCGGTATTGCGACCGGCATGATCGCTGCCGGTGCCACGGCGACCTGCTGGCCGCCCTTGCGCACACGGATCTTGAACCCCTCGCGTTCGAGCTCGAACTCGGCGAGGTCATGCTCGCGCATGAGGTCCAGAATCTGATTGATGTCGTCGAGATTCATAGCGTCAGACGACCAGCAGATCGCGCGGAGCGTCGGTCAGCACCTCGCATCCGTCAGCCGTCACGAGCACGTCGTCTTCCAACCTCACCCCGGCGAACCCTTCGAGGTACGCCCCCGGTTCGATCGTGCAGACCATCCCGGCCGCTAGCAGCTCGGCGGGGCCGGTGCGAGCCGGCGACAACCGAGGCGCCTCATGCACCTCCAAGCCCAGACCGTGGCCCGTGCTGTGGAGGAACGCTTCCGCCAGGCCGCGTGCTTCGAGCACGCGCCGCGCAGCCGCGTCAACATCGGCGCCGGTTACACCCGCGCCGACCGCTGCAATCGCGGCGGTCTGAGCATCCAAGACCGCCTCGAAGAGTGCCCGTGCCCGGGCGCTCGCCTGACCGACCACGGCCGATCGCGTCAGGTCGACGCAGTATCCGTCTAATATGCCGCCAAAGTCCAGCACGACCACGTCGCCCGCGGCGAGCCGCCGCTCGCCCGGATGAGCGTGCGGGTGCGCGCTATTCGGGCCCGACGCGACGATTGTCGGGAACGCCGGTTCCGAAAATCCTGCCCGCTCGAGCGCGAGATCGATCGCGCGGGCCGCTTCGCGCTCGGTCTGCCCTCCGCGCACGATCCGCGTGAGATCGCGCGCGACGCCGGAGAGTCGTCGCGCCGCGTCGCGCAGAATGCCGAGCTCGAAGCCGTCCTTCACTATGCGTTGGCGCTCGACGATGCGCTCGGTGGCCACCCACTCGATGTCGGGTGTCACCTTCTGCCAGCCGCCGAGCGTCGCGACCGTGACGTGCGCGGCCTCGAACCCGACTCGCCGCGCGCCGACGCGTCCGATGAGATCTCCAAGAGACCGATCCACGCGCTGCTCGACCTTGACGACGCCGACGCGCGCAAGCGTACCGTCGGCGACGGCGCCGCTCACTTCCCCGCTGTAGCGGCCGTCGACGACAAGGAACGCCTCGGAAGGCGTTCCGACCAGGAGGCCGGCCGATCCAGCAAAACCGGTGAGATACCGGAGGTTCGCAGGCGTCGACACGACGAGCGCCCCGATGCGCTCGTGCTCGCAGGATTCAGCCAGAAGACGAAGGCGCCCGGACCAGTCCGGGCGAAGCGGTTCGGACATCGCGACGCTACGTTAGCTCGACCGATATTCTGACGCGACTTCGAGCTTTCTCGACCCGACCCGGCGCAGCATCTTCTCGAGCGCCGCGACGGTCTTCTTTGACTTCGATTTGCCCCGCGGCCAGATGGACTTGGCGGCCGGCGCCGGCTGGGCGGGCGGCGCCGGCGTCGCGGACGGCGCAAACACAGGCATCGACGCGCCGACCGGTGTCGCGACCGCAGCCGACGCGGCTGGCGCTGGGACGGGAGCTGCGGCAACCGGCGGTGGCGGCGCGACTCCGACCGGCATCGGAGCCGCAAACTCCGGCACAGCGACCGGGATTGGAGCCGCCGGGGGGGCTGGCGGCACGACGGGCAGCGGCGCATCAAAGTCGAACGTCGGCGCGATCGACGCCGGCAACGGTTCGCTTTCGATGGCGACTTCCGGGATCGCCTCGAAGATCGGCGCGGCAGGCGGCTCGCCCGACAGCTCGAACACCGGGCCCGTCTCAACGATGACCTCCGGCGCGGCTGGCTCGACGCGCATTGTCGCTTCCATCGCCGCGAGGAAATCTGGAGCGTCGCTCGAGGTCAGCGGAGCATGTTCGAACGTCTCGACTGGCGCGGGCGTGTTGATCGCCGACGCCCGCTCGCTCACCTGCGGCTCCGGATGCGCGTCGGCCATCGGGAACGCGTCGGTGGCAAAGGCCGTTGACGCCGGCTCGACGTTCTCGTGCGATAGGTCGGCAAGCAGACTCGAAATGTCTGGCTCAGGATGCGCAAACGCGGCGGGCTCCGCGGTGAACATCGCCGCGGGCGCCGACTCGATCTCAGGTTCAGGTTCCTGCGCGAGCTGCGCGAGGAGCTCGTTGACGTCGGGCTCGGGATGCGCCTCGCTCCGCGAGGACACTTGTTCGGCGAGCATGGCCGCATGCGTGGCGGCGAGGTCCGTGGCAGGCTCGGACACAGGAGGCGCAACGGGCTCGATCTCCGGCACGGCGAGTGACGCGGCATCAGAGAGCAGCGCGTCGGCGTCGGGAATGGTCGTATCCGCCGCCAGATCCAACATTGCGGCGTCCGGTTCGAGCGCCGTGTCGAGCAAAAGCTCATCGGTCGCCACGATCGGCTCGGCCGTCGAAGCTGGCAGGAACTCCACCAACTCGGCCAGATCCTCGAGGATCGGCTCGGGCGTGTCCGCGACCGCCGCCACTGGCGGCACCGGCGGCTCTTCATTCTTTTTCGGCTCGATCTTCTCGGCGCGCTCGACCTTCTCGACCCGTTCGGCCGTCTCGGCCGCTGCAGCCTCTTTCGCCGGCTTCGCCGGCTCTGGAATCACCACAGGATCGGGAACGACCTGCGCGGGCGGCGTAAGAGGCGACGCATCGAACGTCACCGGTGCTGCTTCGAAATCTGCAGCAAGCTCCTCAAGCGACGGCAATGCTGCCGGCTCGGCCTTGGCGACGACCGGCGGCTCGATCGGCACCGGGTCGCGAGCGGGTTCTGCGACGTGCGTCTTCGAGTGCGCTACTTCCGGTTCGCCTGCGGCGACGGTCTGCGCGAAGACGGATCGCGCGTCAGGTTCCGCCTTGGCCTTGACCGGCGGCTCGACCGGATGCGCTCCAGCGTGCGCCGCTTTGCCCTTCTTGCCAGCGGGCTCATGTGCAGCGGGCGCCTTCTCAGCCGGCGCGGAGACCGCCTCGACTTCGCGCGCGTGCGTGTTGGCCGCTTCGAACGCCGCCACAACGTCGGCCGCTTCCTGATCTTCGATCGGCACGACGACGGCGTTTTCCGCGCGCTCGTGCAGTTCGGCCAGCCCGCGGATCGCGGCGAGATTGTCGGGCGCGCGCTTGAGCACCTGCTCGAGCTCGACCTGCGCCTCGTCGTAACGACCGAGATCGAGCAGCGCCCAACCAAGCGTGACGCGCGCAGAGAGATGATCTGGAAACTTCTTGAGCCCGTCGCGGCAGAGCGCGACCGCGCGCTCGAGATCGCCGGCCCGGCGAAAGCGTTCCGCGATCCCGCCGAACGCGGGGGTCTCATCGGCGGGAACTTGCCGGCTGCGATTGAGCGCGATTGACACAGTGGCGTCCTGTCCTAAAAGTCGATGGCCGGAGGAGCCACCGGGCTCCTCCGGCCCATGAACATTCCGCGCCCGTCCTGTCCCTACGGCAGGATCTGGATGGTGCGCGTCAAGATGCCGATCTGTCCGGCGCTATCGGTGACCGTGAGCTTGACCGTCAGCGTGCCGCCGCCACCACCGATCGGGCCGATGCTGACCGTGGCGCCGTTCGCCTGGCCGACGAACGCACCGCTGAAGTCCCAGTGATAGGTCACGATCACGCGGCCGAGCACCGCCGTCGATCCCGAGGCGTCGAACGAGATGACGTCGGTCGTGTGCGGAGCCGTCGGCGCATTCGTGAACGTCGCCGTCGGGTTGGACGTCGCCGCCGTCACCGTATTGCTCAGCACGCCCGTGCGGCCCGTGTCGTCGGTGACCTTTAGCGTGACGGTGTAGCCCTGCGGCAGCGCGTAGGTGTGGGAAACCGTCACACCCGAGCCCGTCGTGCCGTCGCCGAAGTCCCAATCGTAGGACACGATCTGGTGACCGTTGGCAGCCTTCGACGCCGAAGCGTTGAAGTTGGCCGACGTGCCCGCGATGATCGTGGTCGGCGAGACCGAGAAGGCCGCGACCGGGTCGGTGTTCGCGCCGATCGAGATGGCACCCGCCTTCGGATCAGACGTCGCGATGTCGCCGCGATCATCCTTGATGGTCAGCACGACCGTGTACTGGCCCGCCAGCGAGTATGAGTGGCTCACTCGAACACCGGTCGCCGTCGAGCCGTCCCCGAAGTTCCACGTGTAGGAGACGATGTTGCCGACTGACGATGACGCGTCGAACTGCACGCTATCGCCTTCCTTCGGCGACGCCGGCGAGAAGATGAAGGACGCAGTAAGCGTGCCGACCGGCCCAAGCGGCAGACCCGGCCGCACGAGCTTGAGCGCCGCCGATCCGGGCACGCTCGAGTTCTGAGCGTTGTTGCCCACCGGCGTCGCGTTGATCGTCACGATCATGCTGTCCGGAGCTGAGAGCGGCGGAGGCGGCGGCGCCGTGAAGACGGCCGACGCGTGACCATCGCTATTGGTCGACACCGTCGTCGACGACAACGTGCCGGCGGTCGGACCGACGACCGCTCCGCCCTGCGACAAGTCGAGGCGCAGCGTGAGCCCGCGCACGGGCTGGCTGTTCGCATCGCGCACGAGGATGTCGACCGAAGCCTGCGATTGGCCGTCCTGCGTGAGGATGTCGGGCGACACGGTCACGTTGACCGACTGCCCAAACGTCGACGGGCCCGTCAGCGGCGGCGCGTTCTGCTTGTCGAGCGTGCACCCGCCAAGCGTCACGATCGCTGCCCACACAAGAATTCGTCTCGTCACCACGTCAGCACCCCAGCTCCAATGACCGAGTGTCCGGTTCGTTGATTCCATGGTTGGCCGCCATCTACGAGGACGGATCCGCCCAGTTCGCGAAGTTGACGCCGATCGACGCGGTCACGCTGACCGCGCGGCCGGTCTGGTCAGTGCCGTAGAACGTGATGTTCGCAATCGTCGAGATGACCGACCCGTTGGTGACCAGGGCCAAGAGCGGCGCTTCGAGTTTCGACTGCGCGCGCACCAGCGTGAACGACGCGGTGCCGCTCTGGTTGCCCACCGTGACCGTCATGGCGCCATCGAACGAGAACGGCACGTCGACGCCCTGCGTGTTGCGTCCGTCCGCGCGCACGAAATCGACGTGATACCGCGTGACGGTGATGAAGTTGGCCGTCGTCGGCGACGTCGGCGTGTCCGAGGATCCGGGGTCCTTGAGGGCCAGACTCAGCGTGACCTGGCCGGGATCCTCGAAGACGCCACCCTTGGTCTGCACGTCCGACTGGAGGAGTCCTCCGAACTGCGTCGGCGCCGCGCCCGACGCGGCGTTCAGGTCGTCGACGATCAAGTAGGACGATCCCGTCCCCTGCTGCTGCACCGTGGTGCAGCCCGACGCGAACGTCAGCAGGCCGAGCGTGACGATGGCCGCGCTCTTCGCGAGTCGGCCCGAATCGGGTCGAAGGTTCATTGCCGTAAACCAGCGCGCGAAAGTCATCATGGCCATCCTTAGTGGAGAATTCGCGGAGTGATGAAGATCAGCAGTTCCTGATTCGTGCTGTCGTTCTGGTCGTGCTTGAACAGCCAGCCGAGCAGCGGAATCTTGCTGACGCCGGGCACGCTGTCATGCGCGACCGTCTCGGTGCTCTGCACGATGCCGCCGATGACGGTCGTAATCCCGTCCGCGACCTGCACCTGCGTGTGCGCCGTCTGCGTGTTAATCGACGGGTTGCCGTTGACCGCGCGGCTGAAGTCCGGCTGGCCGTTTTCGAGTCCGATCTTCATGACCACGGTGTTGGCCGCCGTGATTTGCGGCGTCACCGTCAGCTTCAGCGCGGCGTCCTTGAACTGGACGGTCACGGTGTTGTTCGCGACGATCTGAATCGGCACCTCGAAGCCCTGCGTGACTTCGGCTTCCTGGTTGTTCTGCGTCGTCACCTTCGGCGTCGAGAGAATCTTCAGCTGGCCCTTGTGCTCGAGCGCCGAGAGCGCCACGTCGAGATTGAACGCGCCGTTGATCGCGCCGAGCGACAGACCGATCGCGCTGGTCGCGCCGGTCGCCGGAAGGTTGACCGCCGTGCCGGTCCGGTTGGTGTCGCTGGCCGAGCGCGGGTCGTTCGGTCCCTGCGTGGTCGGGCCCTGCTGCGTCGTCCGGCCAGAAATCGATCCGTTGTTCGGAAACGCGAGGTTGGTCGTGTTGCCCAGATCGGGTGACACGCGGCCGTTGACGCCCCACTGCACGCCGAGCTGGCGCGCCGTGTCGTGGTTGGTCTGGATGATCTTCGCTTCGATCTCGACCTGCGGCTCTGCCTTGTCGAGCTCGGCGATGAGCTGGCGGATCTCCTGAATGTTGTCCGCGGTGTCCTTCAGGATGATCATGTTGGTGCGCTCATCCACGTCGACGGTGCCGCGCTCGGTGATGACGCGGCCCTGTTCGAGCAGCTTCTTCACGGCGACCGCGGTCGCATAGTTCAAGCGGATTCTCGCTGTCGCGAGATCGGGCGCGGCCTGGCTCGCCTTCTTCTGCCGCGTCTCGTCTTCGAGCTCCTTGGTGCGCGCCTCGCGCGTCATGACGCGCACGACCGGTCCGTCGACCTGATAGGTCAGCTGGGTGGTCTTGAGGATGACGTCGAGCACCTGGTCCCAGGGCACCTGGGTCAGCTTGAGATCGACCGGCGCGTTGAGCGGCACGCTCGGATCGATGACGAGGTTGACCCCGCCGATGTCCGACAGCTGCCGCAGCACGGTGCGCAGGTTGGCGCCTTGATAGTCGACGTCGATGGGTGTGCCCGTAAACGCCCGGGCTTGCGCCTGTGCCGCCGGATTGGCCGGCACGATCTGGTCAGGCGCGCCGCCGCCAGCGGGGCGCTGAGCCTGCGCAATCGGCGTCGCGAGCGTCGTCGCGACCCCGAGTACCAACGACAGAATCCACAAGCGTGAGCTCTTCATCGGATGACCTCCGCTGCGGAATGCAGCGTCTTCCGGACCTCGTGCCCTTTCACCGCTCCGGTCGCGTCCGTCTGTTCGGCGACGAACAGAACGCCTTCGGTGTCGATCGACTTCACCGTGCCGTCCGCCAGCCGGTCCTGCAGCTTGGCCATGTAGGACTGCTTGTTCGGGCCCTGCAGAATTGCGGTCATCTTCGAGCCGGCGCGCACGACGCCGGTGACGACGACATCAGTAATCGAAAGTGAGGCCAATCCCAGCGCCGGACGGAGCTGCGACTGCTGGGCGCCGGGCGGGGGACTCTTCTTGATGATCAGACTCACGAACGGATCGCGGCGCCCGCCGTCGTCATACCCTGACGGCGCGGGCGCGTCGCCGACGCGCGATCCGACTTGGATCTGCGCTTGAGCGATCGCGGGAACCGCGACGAGCGCGAGCACGGCGAGGATCAGGTGTCGAGGTTTCACTTCTTGCCTCCAGTCGCTGGCGCCGCGGCAGGCGCGGCGGCGGTCTTCGAATCGTCAGCAGACATGTCCTTCTTGAACACGAAGGTCGTCGCGATGCAGGTGGCCGTGATGGTGCCGCCGTCTCCCGTCGCCTTCGGCACGGCCTTGATCGCGAGGTCGGACACCGACATCAGCCGCGTCATCGTCGAGATGCGGTCGAAGAAGCGCCCGAGGTTGTGATACGAGCCCTGGAGCACGAGCTGCATCGGCCACTCGGAGTACTGCGTGCGCGTCACGATGCTCTTCGGCGTGAAGTTCTCGATGTCGAGCGCCGACTCGCTGGCCATGTCGTGCAGGTTGCGCAGCACGTCCTGCGGATCTTTTTCGTCGGGCAGAATCGCCGTCGTCTGCTGCAGCGCGGCCTCGGATTCGGCGACTTCGCGCTGGAGCGCCGGCAGCTTGGCCGCCGTCGCCTGCGCGCGCGCCACGTCACCTTGAATCGCCGCGAGCTTCGCGCGCTGCGATGAGAGTTCTTCCTGCGCGGGACCGATCAGCATCTGCCAGGCGCCGACCATCGTCAGGCCCGCCAGCAGAAAGAAGATCGCCGTCTGCGCGCGTGAGGAGAGTTCGTGGAAGCTTTTCGCCATGACTATGCTCCTCACTCAATCCCGGAACTGGTCTTCGCGGCCGGCGGGGCCGGCATGCCGGGCTTCGCGCCCGGGGTGCCCGGCTTGGCCGGCGCCGGATCGTCGGGCAGCTGCGCCGCCGTCGATTCGCCCTTCACGATGAAGCGAATGACCGCCGTGTCCTCGACCGTCTCGGTCGTGGTCGTCACGATTTCGACCGGGCGCTTGAACATCCCGGAGTTCTGCATCTGCTCGGTGAAGTCGGTGACCGAGGTGAGCGAAATCGCGCGGCCCTCGATCTGGACCACCGCGCCCGTCTGCTTGAAGTCGGTGAGCCACAGCCCCTCGGGCAAGCTGCTGCTGACCGTCTCGAGCAAGCTGACCGGGCCCTTCATGACCGAACGCAGGCGATCGATGAGCGCCAGCCGTTCGGTGAGCTCGGCCTTGCGCGCCGCCGCACGGTCGACGAGGGCCGCGACGTTCTTGAGTCGCGTGAGCTCGCTCTGCGAAGACGCGATCTTGGTGTCGAGGTCGCTCCGCTCGTGGCGAAGGAACCACCACCAGCCGAACACGCCGATGCCGGTGGCGATGAGAATCACCAGGCCGATGGCGGCCGAGCGCTGCTCGCGCGGGAGCCAGTCCTGCTTCGGCGCCGCGCCGACGGGCGTTGCGAGAAGGTTGACGCGAATCATTTGTCGCCTTCCTGCCGCATCGCCAGACCAACGGCCACGGCATAGGCCGGACCCACGACGTCGATGCCGATGCCCCGGCTCGGACGCGTGATCCGCCGGAACGGATCGAACACATCAACGGGCGCCCCGAATTCGCTCGCGAGCATGTCCACCAGGCCGATGGCCTGCCAGGCGCCGCCCGAGAGCACGATGCGGCTCAACCGCTCGACGGGCGCCGTCGCGCGGTAGAAATCAATTGTCTTGCGCACTTCGAGGACGAGCTGACCGCTCGCTTCGCGCAGCGTGCTCGTCACCTGATCCGGACTGACGTCCTGCGGGAACTGCCCGTGCAGAATCCGCTTCGCCGCGAGCTCGTCGACCCCCGACGGTCCGAGCTCGTGCAGCAGCGCGTCGAGATGGACCTGCCCGCCGATAGAGATGTCGCGCGTGAAGATCGGCTCGCCTCGCTCGAGCAGGCACACGATCGTCACGCTCTGTCCGACGTGGATGAGCGCCGAGAACGGGTCCGTCCGTTCCGGATAGTTGAGTTGATAAGCGTTCGCGAGCGCGAAGGCTTCGATGTCGATCACGACCGGGCGGCGGCCCGACTGGCTCACCACCCCGGCCCGGTCGTCAATGCGGTCGCGCTTGGCGGCGACGAGCAGCACGTCGAGCGACGCCTTGCCGTCAGCGCCGGGCGTCGAGCTGCTGACGACTTGATAGTCGAGCTGAACTTCGCTGAGGTCGAACGGAATGTACTGCTCGGCCTCCCAGGGGATCGCGTCGCCGAGCTCCGCTTCGCTCATCGACGGCAGCGAAAGCTTCTTGACGATGACCGCGTGACCCGACAGTGCGGCCGAGACGCGCGCGCGCCGCATCTTGATCGAGTCGAGCACGGCGCTGACGGCTTCGCTGACGGCTTCAGGCTCCGCCGCGGCGCCATCTTTCATGGCGCCTGTCGGCATCGGCGCTTCGCCGGCGGCGACAAGGGACCAGCCGGCGCGGCCGCGCTTGAGCGCGACAGCTTTGACGGTACTCGACCCGATGTCGAGCCCGACGAGTGGAGGACGAAACGCTGCACCAAAGGCGGCTCCGAGACCCATAGCGGCCTCTTGAAGGGCAAGCCTGATGCCAAGTAAGGCAGGGGCCCTTTGCGTCCAGTCCGAGCAGGGATTCCGCCGGATTCGGCCAGCACAGGGTGGCGGGCGGACCCGCGATTTCGGCGCGGGGATACAGGATTGTCAGGGTGCTAACGAAATGCCCGGCGGTCTGAAGCCGGACGCCAAACTCCCTCCAAACGCCTGAAAAGATTGACAATTCTTCAACACACCCCTATGATCTTTGTTTGCCGATCTTTGGATCTGGCTGAAAGGGAAGGCATGGTCTCGGCGAGGTCTGCTGTCGCGGGAGGCACCGCGCAGTGGCATGTGATCGACGCGAACGGGAAGGTGCTCGGACGAATTGCCAGCACCGCGGCGCGACTGTTGCAAGGCAAGCACAAGCCGACGTGGACGCCGTACCTCGACTTGGGCGATCACGTGGTCATCGTCAACGCGGCGAAAGTGAAACTGACGGGCCGCAAGGAAGAACAAAAAATTTACCGGCAGCACAGCGGGTACGAAGGCGGGCTGCGCGAAGAGCGCGCCAAGATCGTGCGTCAGAAAAATCCGGTGCGGCTGGTCGAAGAGGCGGTGCACGGCATGCTGCCGAAGACGAAGCTCGGCGCGGCGATGTACCGCAAGCTCAAGGTGTACGCCGGCAGCGATCACCCGCACGTGGCGCAGCAACCACAGAAGCTCGAGGTAGCATAACTTGGCGACGACAGAGTATTACGGCACGGGCCGCCGGAAGACTTCTACGGCCCGCGTGTTCTTGAGACCCGGCAAGGGCGCCATCACCGTCAACTACAAACCGATCGAAGCGAGCTTCCCCGCCGAATCGCTGCGTCTGACCATTCGCCAGCCGCTGGTCGTCACCGAAACGTCCGAGCGCTTCGACGTGCTCGCCACGACGGCGGGTGGCGGCGTCGCCGGCCAGGCCGGCGCGCTGCGTCTCGGTATTTCGCGCGCGCTCGTCGAGTACGACGCAGAGCTGCGGTCGCGCCTGCGCAAGGCGGGGCTGCTCACGCGCGACCCGCGCGCGAAGGAACGCAAGAAGTACGGCATGGCCGGAGCGCGCAAGCGCTTCCAGTTCAGCAAACGTTAATCGGTGTGAGCGAAGGAGTCGAAATCCGTTGAGTGCGATCGCGATGAAGGACTTGCTCGAGGCCGGCGTTCACTTCGGCCACCAGACCAAGCGGTGGAACCCGAAGATGAAGCCCTACATTTTCGGCGAGCGCAACGGGATCTACATCATCGACCTCGGTCGAACCGCCAAGCTCTACCGGGAAGCCGCCGACTTCTTGACGACGACCGCCGGACACGGCGGCACGGTCCTGTTCGTGGGCACCAAGCGGCAGGCGCAGGACGCGATCGCTGAAGAAGCGCAGCGCTGCGGCATGTATTTCGTCAACCAGCGCTGGCTCGGCGGGCTGTTGACGAACTTCTCCACCATTCAGCGCAGCCTCGCGCGCTTGCGCGAGCTCGAGGCGATGACGACCGACGGCCGGTACGACACGCTCTCGAAAAAGGAAATCGCCCGGCTCGAGAAGGAACGCCGCAAGCTCGCGAAGAACCTCGACGGTATCCGCGGCATGTCCCGGCTGCCCGACGCGGTCTTCATCGTCGACACCAAGCACGAACAGATTGCCGTCGACGAAGCGCGCAAGCTCAAGATCCCGGTGATCGGCGTCGTCGATACCAACTGCGATCCGGACGAGGTCGATTACGTCATCCCCGGCAATGACGACGCGCTGCGCTCGATCCGGTTGTTCGCCGCCGGCGTCGCCGACGCGGTGCTCGCGGGCCGCGGGGTCGCCGACGCGCACGCCGCCGACGTGGCCTCCGACGCCAAGCCGCGCGAAGCGGCCGCCTCCGTCTAGCACCGTATCATTCGACAAGTTAGAAGTTAGAAGCCAGAAGTTAGAAGTTCGGAGTGATGCCGTCGCGCGGACACTCTTCCCTTCGAACTTCTGGCTTCGAACTTCACACTTGTCCTGCAAGGAGTCCCTATGGCAACTGAGATTTCCGCTTCCCTGGTCAAGACGCTGCGCGAGCGCACGGGCGCCGGCATGATGGAGTGCAAGGCGGCGCTGCAGGAAGCGAGCGGCGACCTCGAGGCCGCGACGACCGTGCTGCGCAAGCGAGGGCTCGCGCAGGCCGCGAAGAAGTCCGGCCGTTCGACCAGCGAGGGCCTCATCGGCTCCTACATCCACCTCGGCGGCAAGATCGGCGTCCTCGTCGAGCTCAACTGCGAGTCCGACTTCGTGGCGCGCACCGACGACTTCCAGAACCTGCTCAAGGAGCTGGCGCTGCAGGTCGCGGCCGCCAACCCGACCTACGTCCGCCGCGAGGACGTGCCGGCAGACATCCTCGAGCGCGAGCGGTCGATCTACCGCGCGCAGATGGAGAGCTCCGGCAAGCCTGCGCAGGTCATCGAGAAGATCATCGAGGGCAAGCTCGGCAGCTTCTACGAGAGCGTGTGTCTCGTGGACCAGCCGTCCATTCGCGATCCGAAGACGACGGTGAACCAGATGATCCAGGCGGCGATTGCGAAGCTCGGAGAGAACGTGAGCGTCGCTCGCTTTGTCCGCTACAAGGTCGGCGAGAACTAGCTCGCGACGGGGGCTCGGTGCTAAGTGCTTGCTCCCCAGCGGCACCCGGCACCGAGCACGTTATAATCGTCCCCCCGTGCCGACGCCCGTCTATTCACGCATCCTCTT
>CAYQRM010000061.1:0-9676 GCA_964419785.1 uncultured Solibacteraceae bacterium
AACGTCGACGTTCTCGAGCGACAGGCCGATGGCCGGCAGCAGATGAATCGTCTCGAGCTCTTCGGGCGGCGCCTCTTTCGCCCGCCGTGCGGCCGCCGACAACACGATCGCGAGCACGACGAACGAGCTCGCGCCGGCCCAGGCGCCCGCGTCGCCAGTGTCGAGCAGCGCGATGACCGTGATCGCCACCACTGTTGCGATCGCGACCAAGCCCCATGACGGCAGATCGCCGCCGGCGTCGAGCTTCGGCCGCACGCTCCCCGGCTCGAAACCGCCGCGTCGCGCACGCAACCGCACGAGCGCGGTGAGCGTGAAGACCAATGCGAGCGCGACCATGACCGCATAGGCGCCCGCCAGCCACGACGCGCGGCCGCTGCTCGCCACAATGGTGACGACGACAGAGAGCGCCGCCGCGTCGGCGAGTCGCGCGAGCGTCCCGAAACGCGGATGCGGCAATCGAAGCGAGACGCTGACCAGACCCTGCTGTGACAACCGGCCGAGGATCGCCTCGGCGTCACCGAGCGCAGCCTGCGCCGCGTAGGCGAGCATGATGACGCCCGCCGTCGAGAGCGCGACGGTCATGATCACGCGCAGCCACGCAGGGCCCGCGGCGTACTGGATCAAGCCCAGCAGCGGCGCGGCCCACCACTGGGCCTGCACGTCGGCCGGGACGAGGCCGCCGCACACGAACGCGGTCGCGCCGATCACGAGCAGCGAGAAAATGCCTGACAGCGTCAGCAAGTTCTGAAGGCTTCTGATCCGCGGCTGGGGCAGCTCGCTCGCGCGGCGAGTCAGTGACGACAAGCCACCGACCGCCGGCAGCGCGATCCCGATCCCCGCCAGGCCCGCGACGAGCGCCTGAAGCAAGCCGGCGACGTCTGGTAACGGCACCGACAGCGGCGGCAAGCCGGGGAACTTCGCAGCGTAGGTGCTCAGTCCCCACAGCGACACGCCGACCAGGATCACGACTGGCACCCAGGTCCACCGCCCGAGCACGCGGATGCTCCAGGGTTGGCCCAACCGCGCGCGAAGCCAGAGAACGCCGACGAGCAGGGCGGCAGCGAGCGACGTGACATCGCCCACGCCGATTTGCCGCTCGAACAGCGACTTGCCGAACAACCCCGCGAGACACGTCACCGCGTACCGTCCAGCCACGATCGCGGCAAGCGCCACGAACAAGAGCCGCTCGAGCAGCCCCACCGCCGCGGCGGTCATCGCGAGGCCTGGACCGAACGCTTCGCTCACGCGCCCGGCGAGGCCGCCGGGCACGAACAGCGCCCAACTCTCGACGTCGACAACCCGGATGATCAGGCCGATCATCACGGCCACCAGCACGAACCAGGAGCCCGAGGCGCCGTAGCGCGATTGCGTGATGCCGCTGATGAAGAAGGCCGCCGCGCCAAGCTCGCTGAGCGTCAGGACCGTCGTCCGCCACGTGGGCAGAAACGCCCGCAGCTGCGTGCCGGTGGGCACGAGCGGCGGCCGCCGCACGATCGGAGGAGGCGCGTGGGGTGACATGGACTTCGCCGTCGACGAGTGGCGACCGGCCACGAGTCGGGGGCGCGCGTCGCGGCCAGATGATAGCCCCCTCTTGCGCGCGCAGCCAACAAAGATCAGCCGCGATCGAATCTTACGATCTCATTACGCACTTCTGACGGCCTCGTGACGACCCGCCGTCCGATCATGACCACTGCGTCACGCTGACGTCGCATGAGGTCTCTCGGAGATCTGCTCCTCGGCAGCCCGCTCGCGTCCGACAAGGAAGGCGAGCAACGGGTCGGCTTCATCGTCGGCATCCCCATGCTCGGGCTCGATGCCTTGAGCTCGGCCGCCTACGGGCCCGAAGCGGCGATGACGCTCCTGATTCCCCTCGGAACGATGTCGCTGGGCTTCGTCGGCCCGATTACCGCGGTCATCGTCGGCCTGCTGTTGATCGTCTATCTCTCGTACCTGCAGACGATCGCCGCCTATCCGAGCGGCGGCGGGTCGTACACCGTGGCGCGGCGCAATCTCGGCGTGTCTCCGGGCTTGCTCGCCGCCGCGGCGCTCATGCTCGATTACGTGCTGGTCGTCGCTGTCGGCATCTCGGCAGGCGTGGGCGCGCTCGTATCCGCCGTTCCAGCGCTGCAGCCGCACACGCTTCTGATCTGCCTGGCGGTCTTGATCCTCATTGCCGCCGTGAACCTGCGCGGAGTCCGGGAGTCGGGCCTCGCGTTCGTCCTGCCGACATACCTGTTCGTCGGCTGCCTCGGCCTTGTTCTCGCGATTGGGCTCGTGAAGACCTGGCTGGGAGGCGGTCATCCCATCGCCGTGGCGGCGCCGCCCACGCTTCCGGCGGCCACGGCGACGGTCAGTCTGTGGCTGCTGCTCCGGGCGTTCGCGAGCGGGTGCACCGCCATGACGGGCGTCGAGGCCGTGAGCAACGGCATCACGGCGTTTCGCGAACCAGCCGTGAGGAATGCCCGCCGGACGCTCAGCGGGATCATCCTGGTGCTGGTCATGCTTCTCTTGGGCATTGCGTACCTGGCCCATGCCTACGAGATCGGTGCGACCGTGCCGGGAGTGGCGGGCTACCAGAGCGTGCTTTCGCTGCTCGTCGCGGCCGTCGCCGGGCGCGGCTGGTTCTACTACGTCACGATGACTGGCATTGTGGCCGTGCTGGCGCTCTCGGCCAACACCGGGTTCGCGGACTTTCCGCGTTTGTGCCGCCTGATTGCGCAGCACGGATATCTCCCCCACATCTTCGCGTCGCGGGGACGACGTCTGGTGTACTCACAGGGCATTTACGCGTTGACGGCGCTGTCGGCGTTCCTGCTGATCGTCTTTGGCGGCGTGACCGATCGCCTCATCCCGCTCTTTGCGATTGGGGCGTTTCTGGCGTTCACGCTCTCGCAGGCGGGGATGGTGATGCACTGGCGGCGCGCGGGTGACGGGCCTCACCGCGCCAGCATGGTCATCAACGGCCTCGGCGCGGCGGCCACCGGCGTCACGCTCGTGATCGTCCTCATCGCGAAGTTTGCCCAGGGCGCGTGGGTGATGACGTTGCTCGTCCCGGGCCTGCTGGCCGTCTTCGGCGGCGTGCGCCGGCACTACCAGCGGACGGCGATTGAGATCGCGAATCCGGCGCCGCTGGACATCAGCAACATTCAAACGCCGATCGTGATCATCCCGATGCGCGAGTGGAACAAGATGTCGCAGAAGGGGCTCCGCTTCGCGCTGAAGCTCTCGACGGATATCTACGTGGTCCAGATTCGCACGGGGAACTCAGGCGAGGACGACCTCCAGCAACGCTGGGCCGAGTACGTCGAGTGCCCGACGCGGGCGGCTGGATTTCCGACGCCCGTGCTTGTGACGGTTCCCTCCCCCTACCGCCACGTGTTCAACCCGCTGCACGACTTCATCCTGCGCATGAAGACGGCGCACCCCGATCGCCAGATCGCGGTCCTCATTCCCGAGCTCGTCGCGCGCCGCTGGTACCATCACTTCCTGCATAACAAGCGCGCGGCGATGCTGAAGGCCATGCTCCTGGTGCGCGGAGACGAGGACATCGTGGTTGTCAACGTGCCGTGGTATCTGTCAGCGTGAGGACGGTTATGCAACGTGCAACTCTGGTGAGCGGACGCGCTGCGCGCTGGTTGGCGCTCGGCGCCCTCGCCGTCGCGCCTTGGGCGACGGCCGGGTGCGGTGACGTCAATGGGGCGCTGGAACAGCTCTCCGAGGCGCGCCGGCTCTCCGCGGACCTGCTCGTGCAATTTACGAAGGCGACTGATGCATCGAACCGCGCCGTCATGGCAGACACGGACGACGCATCCGTCGCCTACGCGCACGAAGCCGAGCAGGCGAAGCAAGTGGTGCAGCGGGATGTCGACGCGCTCGGACCGCTGCTGCGCGGCCTCGACTACGCGGACGAGGCCAAATTCCTTCAGGATTTCTCGGGTCGATTCAGTGCGTATGACGCGCTCGACCGCAACATCCTCGATCTGGCGGTCGAGAACAGCAACCTCAAGGCGCAGCGGCTCTCCTTCGGCCCGGCGCAGGACGCGGGCGACGCGTTCCGCGACGCCTTGGACGCCATCCCCTCGTCGGTGGCCGAGAAGGACACGTGGCGGGCCCGGGCGCTGGTGGCCACGGCTGTAGGGGCGGTGCGCGAGATTCAAGCGCTCCAGGCGCCGCACATCGCCGAGCCCGAGGACGCGGCGATGGCGCGGCTCGAGAAGCGAATGTCGGCGTCGGAGGCGGCCGCGCGAACTGCGCTCGACTCGCTCGCCGCCATCATTCCATCAGGGTCGCAGTCGAAGCTGACCGCTGCGCGCACGGCCTTCGCGCAATTCATGAACGTCAACGCCGAAATCCTCGCGTTGTCCCACCGCAACACCAACGTCCGTTCGCTCGCCTTGTCGCTCACACAGAAACCCGCGCTCGTCGCCGCGTGTGAAGAGAGCCTGCGCGCGTTGAACGACGCGCTTGGCAGACGCGGATTCGGGATGTCGCGATTCGGGAAGTAGCCCGGGCAAGAGTTCTTCGGGCGCTCTGGGGACTATTCAGCAGCGGCGGCAGGTCGGTCCCTGCGCACGCCCGCGGACGGCCGGCCGTGCGACGGCATGCGGATTGCTCACCTCACAGCGGACTCCACGGCGACCTTACCGGTTCCTTACGGCTTCTTGTGCGTCCTTTTAGGCCCTTTGGATCTACCGTGGACTGAGCGAAGGAGCAGCCATGACCGCTCGGTTCCTGCGTCTCTTCTTGATGTTCAACTTGTGCGCCCCGGGGATCGCGCTGGCTCAGACACCGCCCGCGCCGACGCCGGTCGCATCGCCCGCGCCGACAAAGAAGGCCGACCCGTTCACCTTTGCCGACTTCACGTGGCTCTCGGGCAACCCGCGCACCAAGGAATCGCCCATGGATTCGAAGTTCTTCACGGGCGAGTTCCGCATGGATACGAATTACACCTACAGCTTCAACAAGCCGCAGGACGACACGATCTCCGGCTCGAGCGAGATCTTCCGGTCGGGTGAAATTCAGGTGACCCAGGTGGGCGTCGGCGGCGACTTCCACTACGACAACGTCCAGATGCGTGTCATGACGCAGTTCGGCATGTACTCGTTTACCACGCCGAGGAACGACGCCAGCCCGGCGCGCGGTCAGTGGAACCTGGACGGCGCCTATCGCTATGTCTCCGAGGCCTACGGCGGCTATCACTGGGACAAGATGAACGGCGTCAACCTTCAGGCCGGCATCTTCATGTCCTACATCGGCCTGTGGAGCTACTACAACTTCGACAACTGGACGTACCAGCCGTCGTACGTCTCGTCGAACACACCATGGTTCTTCAACGGACTGCGGGTGCAGTTCTTCCCGTCGGAGAAGCTGAAGATCGAGCCGTGGATCATCAACGGCTGGCAGTCATATGGCAAGTTCAACAATGCGCCGGGCGTCGGCGGGCAGATCCTCTGGCGGCCGAATGGCTCGGTGTCGATCGTGCTCAACAACTACTTCGGGACGGATACGCTCGGCAATCCAAATCGCAAGCGCATCCACACGGATGACAGCGTCCAGGTGAAGTACTACGACAAGCCGGACAACGCGATCTCGAAGGCGGCGTTCACGTTCACGTTCGACGCCGGCTGTGAATTTGGCGACGGCGTGACGGGGCCGGACGGCGGCCCGCCCGTCGGTGCCGTGAGCTGCCACGGCGGCACGCCGGCGGCCCCATCCCAGAACTTCCTGGGCTTCATGGCCTACCACCGCGCGTGGTTCGGTCATGACAAGTACGCGTTCACCGTCGGCGGCGGCGCGATTTCGAATCCCGGCCGCTATCTCGTCCTCATGCCGCCCATCAACGGCGCGACGGCGTTCTCCGGCACGCCGTATTTCACGGAGTCTCCAGGCGACCAGTTCACGGCGTGGGATACGCAGGTCGCCTTCGATTACATGCCGAGCCAGTTCGTGACGTTCCGCGGCGAGTACAACCACCGTCACGCGAGCGTGCCGTACTTCTCCGGCCCCGGCGGCGTGACGCCGCCCGGGGGCAACCAGGGCGGGCCGGGGTCGTTCGTGCCGGGATGGGCGCCCGACCTGCGAAACTCCGAGAATCGCGTCACCTTCGCATTGCTCGTGAAGTTCTGACGCTTGCTGACGACGATGCTCGACCTGATCTTTCTTCTCGTCACGATCGCGTTCTTCGCGCTCGCCCTCGCGTACGTCGCGGGCTGCGAGCGCCTGGAGTGAGGCGGCCATGTCCTGGGACTCCGCCATCGCCCTGGTCGTGACGGTGCTGTTGCTCGGCTATCTGGTGTACGCGCTGCTCAAGCCCGAGAAGTTCTGAGCCGCGCTGGACCGCTCGCTATGACGCTCAACGGTTGGCTGCAAATTGCCCTGTTCTTCGGCCTCGTGATTGCTGTGACCGTGCCGATCGGCCGGTTCATGACACGGGTGTTCGCGCGCGAGCGGACGTGGCTCGATCCGGTGCTGCGTCCGATCGAGCGCCTGATGTACGCCCTGACCGGCGTCGACGAGACGCGCGAGATGAAGTGGACCGAGTACGCCGCCGCGATGCTCCTCTTCAGCGTCGTCTCGATGATCGTCCTCTACGCGATAGAGCGGCTGCAGGGCGTGCTGCCCTTCAACCCGCAGAGTCTGCCGGCCGTGCCGCCCGCGCTCGCATTCAACACGGCCGCGTCGTTCACGACGAACACGAACTGGCAGGCCTACAGCGGCGAGTCCACGATGAGCTATCTCACGCAGATGGCGGGGCTCGCGTACCACAACTTCATGTCGGCGGCGGTCGGCATTGCCCTCGCGATCGCCTTTATCCGCGGCATCGCGCAGCAGGAGAAGGACACGATCGGCAATTTCTGGGTGGACACGACACGAGCGGCGCTCTGGGTGCTGCTGCCCGTCTGCCTCGTTGGCGCGCTCGTGCTCGTGTCGCAGGGCGTCGTGCAGAACCTGCGGCCGTACGACACGGTTCAGGTCCTCGACCCGCAGACGACGACGGACGCCGCGGGCAAGACACAGACCATCGGCACGCAGACGATCGCCCAGGGCCCGGTCGCGTCGCAAGAGATCATCAAAGAATTCGGGACGAACGGCGGCGGCTTCTTCAACGCCAACAGCGCGCATCCATTTGAGAGCCCGACGCCGCTGACCAACCTCCTCGAGATGGTCGCCATCTTCGCGATCGGATCCGGCCTCACCTACACGCTGGGGCAGATGACCGGCTCGCGCGCGCACGGCTGGGCCGTCTGGGCCGCGATGGCGTTTCTGTTTCTCGCCGGCGTCACCACAGCCTACTGGGCCGAAGCACGCGGGAATCCTCTCCTCACCGCGGCCGGCGCCGATCAGTCGGTCAGCGCGGCCTCGTCGGGCGGCAATATGGAGGGCAAGGAAGTCCGCTTCGGCATCGCGAACTCCGCGCTCTTCGCCACGGTCACGACCGACGCGTCGTGCGGCGCAGTCATCGCCATGCACGACTCGTTCACGCCGCTCGGCGGCATGGTGCCTCTCGCCAACATCATGCTGAGCGAGGTCGTGTTTGGCGGCGTGGGCGCCGGCATGTACGGCATGCTCGTCTATGTCGTCCTCGCCGTCTTCATCGCGGGCCTGATGATCGGCCGCACGCCGGAGTATCTGGGCAAGAAGATTCAGGCCTACGACGTGCAGATGGCCATGCTCGTCGTGCTGGTGTTCCCGCTCGTGATTCTGGTCTTCACGGCGATCGCCGTCGTGTCGCCGACTCTCGGGCTCTCGAGTCTCAACAACGCCGGACCACACGGACTGTCGGAGATTCTCTACGCCTACACCTCGGGCGCCGGCAACAACGGCTCGGCGTTTGCGGGCCTCAACGCCAACACGACCTGGTACAACACCACGCTCGGTGTGACGATGCTCGCCGGCCGATTCCTGATGATCATCCCGATGCTCGCGATCGCCGGCAGCCTCGGGCGCAAGAAGCGCGTGCCGCCGTCCGCCGGCGCCTTCCCGGTGACGACGCCGCTCTTCGCTGCGCTGCTCGTGAGCGTCATCGTCATCGTCGGCGCGCTAACGTTTTTTCCTGCGCTCAGTCTGGGCCCGATCGTCGAGCACCTGCTGATGCACGCGGGCCAGACCTTCTGAGGCGCCGGACCATGACGAAGGCCAAAGTCCGCTCCATCTGGGATCCCGACATCACCCGCGCGGCGATTGGATCCGCCATTCGCAAGCTCGACCCGCGAACCATGATGCGCAACCCGGTCATGTTCGTCGTCGAGGTCGGCAGCGTGCTGACGACGGCCGAGCTCGTGCGCGACGCGATCGGCGGCCGCGGTCACCTCGGGTTCGAGTTCCAGATTACGTTCTGGTTGTGGCTGACGGTGCTGTTCGCCAACTTCGCGGAGGCGATGGCGGAGGGCCGCGGCAAGGCGCAGGCGGAGACGCTGCGCAAGGCGCGCACCGAGACGACCGCCAATCGCCTGAACGCCGACGGCACGGCGGAGACCGTACCCGCCGGCGCCCTGCGCAAGGGCGACGAGGTGATGGTGCGCGCGGGCGAGTTCATTCCGGCCGACGGCGAGATCGTCGAGGGCGTCGCGTCGGTCGACGAATCCGCCATCACGGGCGAGTCCGCGCCGGTGATTCGCGAGTCGGGCGGCGATCGATCGGCAGTCACCGGCGGCACGCGCGTCTTGTCCGACTGGATCCGCGTGCGCGTCATGTCCGACCCGGGCCATACGTTTCTCGATCGGATGATCGCGCTCGTCGAGGGCGCCGAGCGGCAGAAGACGCCGAATGAGATCGCGCTCAACATCCTGCTCGCCGGACTAACGATCATCTTCTTGCTCGCGGTCGTCACGCTGCAGCCCTTCGCGATCTACTCGAACGCACCGCAGACGATCTTCGTGCTCGTGTCGCTTCTGGTCTGCCTGATTCCGACGACGATTGGCGGGTTACTCTCCGCAATCGGCATCGCAGGCATGGACCGGCTGGTGCAGCGCAACGTGCTCGCGATGTCGGGTCGCGCGGTCGAGGCCGCCGGGGACGTTCACACACTGCTGCTCGACAAGACGGGCACGATCACGTTCGGCAATCGCCAGGCAACCGAGTTGCTGGCGCTCCCGGGGGTGACGTCAGAGGCGCTCGCCGATGCCGCACAGCTGGCCTCGCTCGCCGATGAGACGCCCGAGGGCCGATCGATCGTCGTCCTCGCCAAAGAAAAGTACGGCATCCGCGGGCGCGAAATGGCCAGCCAGGGCGCGACGTTCGTCCCGTTCACGGCGCAAACGCGGATGTCGGGCATCAACTTTGGCGCCCGCGAGATTCGTAAGGGCGCCGGCGACGCGATCCAGGCGTACGTCGTCGCGCATAACGGCACGGTCCCGCCCGAGCTCAAGCCGCTCGTCGATCGCATCGCCCGCGCCGGCGGCACGCCGCTCGTCGTCGCGGAAAACGGGCGCGCGCTCGGCGTCGTGCACCTCAAGGACATCGTCAAAGGCGGCATTCGCGAGCGCTTCGCGCAGCTTCGCGCGATGGGCATTCGCACGGTGATGATCACCGGCGACAACCCGCTCACGGCCGCGTCGATCGCGGCGGAAGCCGGCGTCGACGACTTCCTCGCGCAGGCGACGCCTGAAGACAAGATGCGGCTCATCAGGAAGGAACAGGCGGACGGCAAGCTCGTCGCGATGACGGGCGACGGCAC
>CAYQRM010000062.1:0-46237 GCA_964419785.1 uncultured Solibacteraceae bacterium
ACGATGCGCAGCCCGGCGGCGGCGATCTGGCCGCGCAGCCGACGCACGCGAACTTTCTCGAGGAGATCGTCGTGCTTGACGATGCCGTTTCGCGCGTCGCGGATGAAGGAGTTCTCGTGCGCGGGTTCCATCAGCGTCCACGGCGCGTGCCTCGCGAGCGACCGAAACGCTCGGAACGCGATCGGCCGTCCGAGCAGCAGGTGCAGCGGAATCGGGATCTTGAGCTTGGGCAGGTGCGCGCCGGCGAACGACAGATACGGCGCCGTCGAAAGATAGCAGCGTCCGCCGCTCGTGAGCACGCGACGGCACTCGCCGAGATATCGCGTCGCGTCGGGCACGTGCTCGATGACGGCGTGCGACAGCACGAGATCGAATGTCTTCGCCGGAAACGGCAGCGCGAGTCCGTCCGCTTGGGCGAACACCAGGTTGTGCATGTGCCGCTCGTTCGCGAGCTTGACGCCCGCGTGGCTGAATCGATCGATCGGATCGATCCCGACCACCTCGCCGGCGTGCTCGGCCAGCGACAACGGCATTCCGCCGCCGCCGCAGCCCGCATCGAGCACCCGGCCGGCGATCTCGACGCCCGCGCGCTCGAGAAACGCGATCACTTTCGCGCTCCGGTAGTACTCGAAGAGCGCGTAGTCGTACTCCGACCGGAATCGCCGATCGGAATGCGCCTTGATCAAATCGTTTCGAATCTCTCGCATGCGGGAGGGCGGACGCTCACTTCGGGCCTTTGTCGATGAGCGCCGCGCGATCGACCGCGGGTGTCTCGTCGACGTCAAACGTCGCGACCGTGTGATGCTGCGGATAGTGATTCAAGAGCTCCTGAATCAGCCCGGAGTCGGCCTGACTCTCGTATCCAACGCTCGGCAAATCGTACGTCAGTATATAGCGCACATCGTCGCGCCGCAGGCGGTCGTCGTAGTTGCCGAAGTGGTTGCCGATGAAGATCGGTCGGATGCGATTGTCGAGCGCCAGCCCGTTCGCGAGCTTGCCCTGCACGAGCGTGCCTGGCGGCAGCAGCCGTCCGAGTGCGACCGACGCCTCGTAGTTGCTCTCGCGCCGATGGCCGGCCCAGTATCCAAACTCCAGCAGATTCCAGCCAACGGCCAGCGCCAAGAGGGCGCCGACCACCGGCGCAGGTATTGATCGAACGGACAACGATTCGATCAGCGGGCGCCACTGCCAGAACACCGCTGCAGCGGCGAGGAACGCGAGCGCCGCTGAGAGCAGCACGACCCGATGAAAGTGACTCGACGCGATGTCGGTCAGAAACGCTGGTCGCGCGGCGGAGCCGGCGACGATGTAGCCAAGCAGCAGAAGTAACGGCAGCGCTAGAAGTCGAGCCCGGCTGTTCGCCGCGAGCTCGGCCGGCAAGATCGGCTCGCGACGCGTCGCCCAGAGCGACGTCAGCGCGATCATGGCGGGGATGAACATCACGTACCGCCGGTCGTTGCTGGAGTCGTGTACGACGAGCTCCAGCAGGCCGATGAACACCCACAGAACCAGCAGCCGCTCTGCCGGTCGCGCCGTGCGCCAGCGTGCGACGATGGCGAGCACGGCGACCGCAGAGGCCGCCACCACCAGCCACATCCGCATGAAGATCGATTGCACGACGGGCAGCCACGACGCGCGATCGAGCATGTGCCGCAGGTCGTACTCGGGTTTGCGCAGCACCGACATCTGCCAGTTGTAGAAGCGATAGTCGGTCCAGTGCGGCCACACGAAGAGCGCACCGATGGCAAGCGCGAAGACCGAGAGGCTCGCGAGCGTCAATGCGGCCGCGCGAATCTGGGTGCGCGTGGGCTCCGCAGCGCCGACGCGCGCGCGCACGCTCGGCATCGCGGCCAGGCTCAGCGTGATCACGAGATCGAGCACAATCGCTCCGGCAAAGAACGCGGCAGCCGCCTTCGTGAACCACGCGAGCACGACGGCCGCGCCTGACACGATGCCCCACGCCGCACGCCGATCGGCCATCGCATATGCGGCCCACGCGACGACGATGAATGCCGTCATCGTCGATTCCATGAGCGCGGCGCGATTCCACATCACGAAGGCGTAGTTCGTCGCGAGAAGCGCGCTGCCAATGAGCGCAGTGCGGCGATCGCCCACGGCCGCGAGTCCCGCGGCGAGAAAGACGACGGCGAGGAGACCTGAGAGCGCGGGCACGACGCGCGCCTGCCACAGACCGACCCCGAGCTCTCGAAATGACGCGTACTCCAGCGCGGTAAACACCGGCGCGACGTACACCGGATTCCACTCGTCGGTCGTCCACGTTCCCCACAGCGCGCGATTGCGCGCGTTGTGCGTCCATGCGCCTTCGTCGTGCCAGACGATGCCCACGCCGACGACGTCGACCGTCGGCGGATCGGCGCGCAGCCAGACGAAGCGAAGCGTCGAGGCGACCGCCAGGATGACGACGAGCCATGCGAGGTAGCGTTGGCGCGTCATGTCAGCTTCGCCGCCGCCAGACCGCGAACATGCCGGTGTCGCGATCGGGAGCGTAGCCGGCCTCGAGCCAACCACGCAGCGCCGGGTTCGCGAGGAAGAACTCCGCGGAGTTCGGCAACTCTGGCTCGCCGACGTGCCAATCCAGTTTCTGCAGCACGACGAGCGCCGGTGGATCGCGCTCGAGGTCGTGCAGCAGTCCGGCAGGCCCATAGCCGGGACGTCCGTCTTCGAAGCCGATCATCACGGGCCGGCTCCAGAAAAACCGCGTCGGGCTTCGTCGCTGACTCCACGCGCCGATGCTGCCGCCAGAGAAGCCGAAGACGAGGACGCTGTCACTGGGTTTCGTCGCGCTGCGAACGTAGCGAATCATCTCCTCGTTGGCCGCGGCGTCGAATTTGCCCTGTGAAAAACGTGACAGATACGTCGCGTCGTCGACGCGTCCGATCGCGCGATCGATGTCGAACAGGATGTTCGTCGCGAGCTGCGGCAAGCCTCCAAGCCGCCAACCGAGCGTCGGCGCTTCGTCGCCGACCTTCCACAGGCCGAGCAGGATGACGGCGATGGCCGCGATCCGCACCGCCAGAGCGCGCGTCCAGAGGCCGCCGAATCCGACGCCGGCCGCAAAAGCCAGTGCCGGCGCGGCCTGGACGAAGTACTGCGGCAGATCGCGCGCGCCGTTGACGGCAATCGAGATTGACGCCGCGGCGACCCACACGAGCGCGGAGACCGCCCCTCGACGATCCGATTGTCTGGTCATCGCCAGCACGATCCCGACTCCGCCGAGAAACCAGAGCATGTCGTAGTGCGCGCGGAGAAACGGCAATGTCAAAGGGTACGTGAGCGCCCGTAGGGGTCCCGCGTACGTCTCGCCCGCGTAGCGCACGTTGTAGTCAATCGTCGCGAGCCGAAGATCGGTCAGCGCCCCGTGCGCCCAGAAGTACAGCAGCGTCATGACGGTGACGGCGGCGACGCCAAGGGCGACCCGGACCGTGTCGACATCCCACGGTCCGCGATCGCGCCGATCGCCTGGCGCGATCGTAGCGATCACCACAATCGGCAAGGCGTAAATCAGCGCGTTGTATTTGAGCCAGACCGCGACGCCGAGAGAGACGCCGGCGAGCAACAGCATCACCGACCGGGCCGTCGACGATGTGGCGAGCACGAGCGCGATTGTCACGAAAAGCGCGATGAACGTTTCGCACTGGCCGCGCACGTAGACGCCGCTCAGTCTCGTGAGCGACGGATGGCCGAACAGGAGAAACAGACACGCGGCGAGACCGCCGATCGAGGTGCTGCCGAATCGCCGCCCGAGAACGATCAGCAACGAAGCGACAAGGCCCGCGACGAAGAGATCCGCGAGCGCGATGACGGACGGATGCGGCCAGAGGCTCCACAGCACCGCGTACGCGACGAAGATTCCCGGCGGCTTCTGATCCCACGCCGTCTCGTACGGCACGCCGCCGGCGAGCATCTGCTGTCCGGAGTAGACGTACAGACTTTGATCGCCGCCAGGCGGCTGGACGAGCGCGGGCACTCGCAGCAGAAGCAGGCAGCACGCGAGCGCGGTCCACACGACCAGCGACGTCGATTTCGTGGCAGCGCTCATGCGGCAGCGGCGGCGACGGCTTGAATTATAGTGCTCACGTGGCGCCCTCCAAGCCGGCCGACCTGACGATGGTCGTGCCGACCTACAACGAGCGCGACCGGCTTGGGGAACTCACTGACGCGCTCTTCACGGCATGCGCCTCGCACCGCGTCGATCTCGAGCTGGTCATCGTCGACGACAACTCGCCGGACGGTACGGGACAGATCGCCGACGAGCTCGCCCGTACGCGCCGGATGACGGTGATCCATCGCGCCGGCAAGCAAGGTCTCGGCACGGCGGTCGTCGCCGGCTTTGCCGTGGCGTCCTCCGACATCGTCGGCGTGATGGACGCCGACTTCAGCCATCCGCCGGCACTCGTGCCGCGCATGCTCAAGGTCCTCGAGGCGACGAAGGCCGACGTGCTCGTCGCCAGCCGGTACGTGCCGGGTGGCAGCACGCCGGACTGGCCGCTCATGCGACGCATTATGTCGCGCTCGGCGTGCCTGGCCGCGCGGCCGCTCTCGCCGATTCGCGACGCCGCCTCCGGGTTCTTTCTCATTCGCCGGTCGATTACGCAAGGCGTGGCGATCAAGGCCGGCGGCTTCAAGATTTGTCTCGAGCTGCTCGTGCGCGCCTGGCCGACCCGCATCGTCGAGATCCCGTATCGGTTCGACGATCGTGAGCTCGGCGAGAGCAAGATGAGCTTCAAGGAAGCGGCCGGCTACTTGTTCCAGCTGAAGGACCTGCTCGTCGTGCGCCTCTCGACGCGCGGCCGGACGCCGCGCGACTATCGGCGTCTGTCGACCGCGGAAGTCGACGCGATCGTTCAGGCGGCGCGCTGATCGGCGTTGGCGGCCGGCGCGGCGGCGTCGGTCACCGGGGCGCCGAACAGCACGCGGCTTGCGACGTGCCACGCCACCGCCCATTTCGTGAGCGCGAGGCGCGCGATGTCGCCGGCGTGGCGGGCGAGATACGACGGCCGCAGATAGAAACGCCGCTTCGCGCGGTTGATCGCGCCCATCACGACGCCCTCATCCAGACCATTACCGCGCAAGAGGTAGTACGAGTACTCCATCCGCGTCCAGTCTTCGCTCGCGAGTAACCCGTCGCGCTTGGCCTTGGCGTGGAGCTCGGTGCCCGGATAGGGCACCGCCGGATAAAAATTTGCGAAGTCCGGATCGAGATCGACCGCGTAGTCGATCGTTCGCTCGAGCGACGCGGGCGTCTCGCCGGGATACCCGAAGATGAAAAAGCCGAAGGACCGAATGCCCGCGGCGCGCATGTTCTTGATCGCCGCGCGGATCTTCTGGCCCTCGAGCCGTTTCATCATGTCCTTGCGCGTCTCTTCTGACTCGGTTTCGATCCCGAGCGCGAGCATCCAGCAGCCGGCCTGCCGCAAACGCCTCACGAAGTCCGGATCGGTGAGGTTGTCGGCGCGCGCGTTGCCGAGCCACTGAATCGGCAGCTTACGCGCGATGAGCTCCTCGCAGATGGCGCTGAACGTCTTGACGTTGAGCGTGACCGTGTCGCCCCAAAGATAGAAGAACTTGAGGCCGAACCTCTTGTATCCCTGCTCGATTTCGTCGACGAGCGCCTTCGCGCTCTTCTCGCGAAACTTGTGGCCTTGGTGGATCGGCGCCACGCAGAAATCGCAGGAGTACGGACAGCCGCGTGACGCTTCGACGATCACGTACGGCTGATCGACGAGCGGCAGGCGATAGTGCTTGAGGTCGAGCAAGTCCCACGCCGGATATGGCGCGGTCAGGAATCCAGAGAACTGGCCGTGCGCACGATGCGGGACGATGCGGCCGTCGCGGCGAAACGTCGCCGTCGGTACGTCGACCACGCCCTCAATTGAGTCGAGCGCGGCGATGGCGAGCAAGCCGTCTTCGGGCTCGCCAACGATCATCGCGTCGACGATCGACGCTCGCGCCATCGCCTCGAGCGGCGTCGTCGACACGTGCGGGCCGAACGAGACGAGCGGCGCGTTGTATTTCGTCTTGAGCTTCGACATCTGCGCGACGTCGGCGTCGAGCGTCGGCGTCGTGCTCGGGAACACGATCAGCGTCGGGCGGAAGTTTTCGGCGTCGAGCCGGGCCATCAGCTCCTGGACCGAGCCGTGCGTGGCCGTGAGGTCGGCCAGCCGGACAGAGCAGCCCGGCCGGTCTCGGAGAAGCGCCGCCATCAGCGCGAGCGAGTACGGTGGTTTGGTCGTCCCGAGCACTTCCTCGCGCTCCTGGCACCGGCCCTGGCGCGTGAACGCAATGCCGCCGACGAGCGGCGGATTCACGAGCAGTACGCGTTCACCGAGGGCCATTACCGCGCCCCCGCGGGCGCGAGGACGTGATCGGCCGGCGCGGCGACCGTCGCCCCAATCGGCTCAGGCGAGAGCTCGACCTTGCAGCATCGCCGGCAGACTGGAAAGAGTCCCTCTTCGAGCAGCTTCCGCCGCAGCGTGACGTAGGTTTCGCCGGTCCACACTTCCTCGAGCGACTGCTTCGTCAGATCGCCGACTTCCACGCGAATGAACGGGCAGAAATACATCTTGCCGCTGAACGAAACGCGCGCGTTCAAGAATGGATAGAGGCACCGGCCGGCGAGCGGCGTGCCCGGCGTGTAGTAGTTGTCGAGAATTGCCGGTCGCACCTTGGGCCGCATGTCGAACCGGATGTTGCGCGCGCGGCACTTCGCGGCGAGCGCTTCGACTTGCGCCCGGACGCGCCTGGCGTCGAGGCCGGGATCGGGCGTCACGTAGGTCGAGATCAGTGACGCATCGCGCGCGCCGGTCAGGCGCACGGTCTCGGCCACTTCTTCCGGCGTGCTGAACATCAGGTGGTTGAGGCCGATGGCGTCGACGCCGAGATCGGCGGCGACGTCCACCATTTGATCGAGCGCCTCGAGCGTTTCGTGAGCGACGGTCGTGTTGATGCTGACGCGCAGCGGCGCGTGCTTGCGCGTGGCGGCCGCCTGAAGTCTGCGCAACCCTGCCGATGTTCGTTCGAACGTGCCCTGCACGCCGCGCGCCTTGTCGTGCAGCGCGCCGGGGCCGTCAATCGAGACGCTGATGTGCTTGAGAAACCCTGTGGCGGCGAGCTCGGCGAGCGCTTCGGCGCGCTCCTCCGAGATGATCGTCCCATTCGTCGTCATGTAGCCGCAGACGTAGCCCTTCGCGCGGAAGACCTCCATCACGTCGAGGATGTCCTTGCGCATGAAGATCTCGCCGCCGGTCAGGCTCACCTGCAGCCCGTCGTCGTCAGGAAACGCGCGCTTGAGCGTCTCGAGCGGCAGCTCCTCCCGCCACTCGCCTTCGATGTTGAGGAGGTCGCCAACGTAGCAGAACTCGCAGTGCAGATTGCACCGCATCGTCGCTTCGTAGACGAGGCCTCGCGGCAGCCGTCCGGCGCGGCCGTCTTTCGCTTTCAGGAATTCGGCGATGGTCCGCTCGTACTTCTGCCGGCGATAGCGCGCCCAGAGCGCGGTCATGAGCGGGACCGTCCGGGCGCGCCGAGCGACGGCTTCGCGGACGCGATGGGCGACAGTCATTCGTCCGACACATTGTACGTTGCCGCCCGCGCCCGTTCCACCGCTGACGCTCAGCGGGCCGAAGGTACGGCGTTGATGCGCCCGTCGAAATAGGCGTAAAAGCGTGCGTCGTGCAGGCTCGGGTCGAGCGTGAGTCTGAAGACCTCGGCGTCGCCTGACGGCGCCGCCTGGAGCCTGCCAAGCGGCGTGACGACGTCGGCCGAGCCGTTCGCAGGAATCCAGATCTCGAACGTGCTCAGATCGGAGGAGGCGAGGATGTTGCCGCGATAGTCGGGCACGCGAATCTCGATGACATCTGACGACGGCTGACTCACTTCCGCGTGCACGTCGTTACGAACGACTCGCAGCAGCGTGCGAAACGTAGCCGGCGCGCAGTCGCTCGTCAGCCCAAAGCCCTCCCAGAGGAAATTGCAGTACGTCCCTCGGACGCCCACAGGCGTCGTGAGCAGTACGACGTCGCGCTTGCCGCACGGCGTCAGATTGGACGTCATGAGCTTCAGTCCGTCGTTCGTCATCGCGGAGGCCCACCGCCACGCGCGCGCGGCCACCACGAGCTGACTTGACGAGATCGCGAGCACGATGACGATGGCCGCAGTCATCCAGCTGCGTTTCGGCAGCAGCTGCCACACGAGCCCGACGAACAGTGACGTGCCGACCGAGGCGAGATAGAGATAGCGGCCGCCGCCGGTGAGCGACGAGACCGGAATCAGCGCCGCCGCGACGAAGACGATGAGAAAGAGCACGCGCGGCTGGCTGGTAATCCAGCCCGCGGCCCGAGAGATGGCAGCGACGAGGACGCCGATCGTCACCAGTCCCGCGATGGCGTAGACCGGCGTCGTGATGTTGAGGAAGTACGGCGGAGGCGGCGGCAGCACGATGGGGCTGCCGAGATAGAACGCCGCGAAGGCCAGAAAACCGAGTTTCTCGCGCATCCACACCGCGAGCGATGGCGCGAGCCAGATGGCCGCGGCTACGGCCGCGACGGCCAGGCCCGCAATGACCGATCCTCCGAGCGTGCGATTGCGGATGACGAGATTGAGCCGCAGTTTCGCCACGAGCACCAACCCACCGAGCGAAGCGACGATCATCGCGAGCTTCGGCAGTCGTCGCGCTCCGCCAGTGACCGACACTTCCACGCCATGCGCGCGCAGGAGCGCGTAGACGCCGATGACCGTGACCAACGGCGCGAGACGCCACGCGACGCTCCGCCAATCCCGCCGCGCGATGATGACGTCGGCGCCGGCGGCGATGACCGGCAGCGACAGCGCGGATTCCTTCGAGAGCAGCGCGATCGCAAAGCACGCGATGCCCGCGACGTCGCTCCACACCTCGTCGCGCCAGAGCAACAGGAGCGAGGCGAGCATGAATGTCGTCGCGAGCAGATCGAATCGGGCGGCGATCCAGTAGATGGCCTCGTGACTGGCCGGATGGAGCGCGAAGAGCAGCGCGGCCACGAGCGCCGGCGTGCGGTCGAGCAGACGCCGGCCAAGCGCAAAGACCAGCGCTGTCGCCACGGCGTGCAGCACGATGTTCGTGAGATGAAACCCGGCCGCGTGCGCGCCCCAGAGCTGCCAGTCGAGCGCGTGTGAGAGGAACGCCAGCGGGCGGTAGTAATCGAAAAATCCGCGATCGAAATATGCGAGAGCGTGTTGCAGGCCGCCCTGCGCCCGGACGCGATCGAGGATGAAGAAATCGTCGGACACGAAGCCGACCGTAAGCGCGGGCAGGTACGCGACCGCGGCGACAAGCGCGGCGACCGCCGCGAACGCGCGGTCGCGGCTGGTCCAGCGCGAGATGAGATCAGGCGCCATTCGCCGGCGCCCGTCGCAAGAAGCGCGCGATCATCTCGCGAGCAAAAGCCATTTCCGTCGCACGGAAGAAGCCGGTGACCCAGAGCAGCAGCAGATAGACGCCGACGCTCGTCGCGCCGCGCACGACGAGTCCGACCACAGGCGGCATCGCCGGAATCCACAACGCCGCGAGCGCCGCGGCGAGGCCCGAGACGACGAGCCGCGCGATCCGCCCGGTCTCGTAGCGAATCGGGTAGAAGCGCTGGGCGAACACGAACGCGACGACGGCCAACGTGAGGTAGGAGAGCAGCACCGTCACCGCCGCGCCAAGCAGGCCGTATCGCGGAATCAGCACGAGGCCGGCGACAAAGCCGACGCCCGCCGCGGTGAGCGTCGACATCGGATAGAACTCCGTGCGGCTGGTCAGATTGAGGCCGATCGACGTGAGCAGATACACGCCTTGCAGGGCGATCGCGACGGCGATGATCGGCACGACCGGCAGCGCGTCGAGGTACTCGGGCTTGAGCATGACGAGGATCACGTCGTGCGCGACCGCCGTCGTGCCGGCGACGAGCAGCACGAGCACGGCGATCCCGTACGTCGTCATCTTCCTGAAGACATCCTTGGCGTCGGGCTGTCGCGACGTCGCGTAGTAGAACGGCGCCCACGCCGTCTCGAAGGCGCTCGTGAAGAAGCGAATGCCCGTGCCGAGTGTCGTGCCGTTCTGGTACACGCCGGCGGCGGCCGCGCTGACGCTTCTGCCGAGCAAGAGCTTCGGCGTGTTGTCGAGCGACTGCTGTGCGAGGCCGTGCGGCAGCCGGGGCAGGCCGAACCGCAGCATCGTCTTCAGCTCGGACGTGGAGAAGACCGCGGCGAGCAGTGGCCTCAGCCAGCGCCAGAGCAGCGGCAGCAGGACCGCCGTGAGCGCGAGGTCGGCGAGGTACACGCCCGTCACGCCGAGCCGCATGCCAATCACGAAGACGATCCGGAGGACGAGCGTCCCCGCGGATCGCGCGAACGTGTAGCCGCTGTACGCGACCGACGCGTCGCTCAAGCGCATGACGTGAAACGGAAAGAACGTGAAGCCGACCAGAAAGATGTTGACGAGCATCAGCCGCATCGCGACGAGATGCGCCACGTCGAGATCGAGCGCGCGCGCGAGCCAGCCCGAGCCGGCGAGCGTCACGGCCAGCAACGCGCCGTCAGCGGCCGCCAGGAACCAGAAGATCGTGCTCGTCAGGCGCTGGCGGTCCGGGCCCGGTTCACGCTCGTGGTAATAGCGCATGAACGCGCCGTCCAGGCCCCAGCGGTTGATCACCTTCGCGAACGCCTCGATCGATCCGAGCGTCAGCAGCGCGCCATAGTCTGCCGCGGTCAGAAAGCTGAACTTGACGTAAACGGGCAGAAGCAGGAAGTTGACGACGGAGATCGCGGCGTCGCCGGCGCCATAGATGGCGACGCCCCTGGTCAGGTGTTTCAGCCGGTCGCGCAAGGTCGCCGATCAGGGGCGCGCGAAGCGCAGCACATTGAGGAAACACCAGCCGGGCACGGGCAGGAGCCGCGTCAGCGACGTGTGCAGCCACCGCAGCCGCGCCGGCGACTTGCGGATCCAGCGCGTCAGCACCGGCACGGTCGGGAAAATTCCGCGGCGATCGACGAGCCGGAATCCCGCATGCGACGCCAGATCGATGTACTCGGCGATCGGCCGATCGCCAGGATGCTTGTGCGGACTTGCGGTGCGGATCAGGCGTCCGGCCAGAAGAAAGTGCACGCGCGATTGCAGGTGCGCGAGGTTCGGGACCGTGACCAGCAGCTCGCCGCCGGGCGCGATCACGCGGAAGAGCTCGGCGAGCGCGCGCGCCTGATCCTCGAACGACAAATGCTCGAGCACGTCGAGGCACAAAGCGCGATCGAACGAACGATCGGCCGAGGAGAGCGCCGTCAGCGACTCACGCCGGACGATCGCCGAACTGTAATTCGGATCGACGCCTTCGATCGCGAGGCGTCCGCGAAACTCCTCGACGAGCACGCCCTCTCCGCAACCGGCATCGAGCACGCGCGTGCCGGTCGGGAGCGCCGTCAGATAGCGACGGACGATCTCGAGCTTCGCGAGATAAGTCGGATAGAACTCCCAGGTGGGTGAGAGCTGGCGATGATAGTCGCCGCGTTCCGCGTATTCCCCCGTCCGAGCGACGGAAGAAGGCGAGGGCATGGGAGAGATTCTACAACCCTCCGCCTCCACGACCGCGACCAGTCGTGGTCGTCGTCGTGCCGGTGCCCGTGCTCATGCCGGGCTGCGACGCGCCCTGCGGCGCGCTCGTTCCCGGCTGCGACGTTTGCATCGGCACGTAGACGCCTGGGCCCGGGGCAGGGCGATTGGCCGCTGGCGACCCTCCGGGATTGGTCTGCGCCGGGTTGTTGGGCACGACGTTCACCGGCGGCAGCTCATCGTCGGGCATTGATTGGACGACCGGCGCAATCTGCGGCGCGTTCGTCGTCGGCGAGTATGTCGTCGTCGGATGGCTCGTGGGAAGAATCGAAACCGACTGCCACACCGATGCGCCCGCACTGCCTTCGATCCGCGGGTAGAGGATGTAGCCGGCCACCGAGCGCAACAGCGACTCGAGCACGACGGCCTCGGGCTGGGCTTCGAATGTGAGGGTTACCGGCGCGCCCGTCAGCTTGTCGGCATTGACCATCTGCGTGCCGCCGAGCCGCGCCCACTCCGCGAGGATCTCGCGCACGGTGACGTTCTCGGCGACGAGCGTCACGAGGCCGCTCTTGTCGAACGACAGTTGGAGCTTGCGGGTCGGCGGTGTCTGCGCGGACGGATGAACCGTGACCAGGAGAAGCAAGCCAGCGGACAGCAGGGCCGTCAACAGTTTGGCGCGCATAGAAATAACTCCCGAACTCTTCAAGTATACGACGTCTTCTTCGACCTATCGGCCGGTCCGGTCGGGTCCTTTCGCCTGCCGGCCTGCGTGATTAGACCAGCCGGCCGACCCACAAGGGCGAGTCTTTTTTCGGGAGATCGCACGAGCGGCAGATTTCGGGCCCGCCGCTCTCGAGATGCTGGCGCCGGACGGCGCGGTAGGCGGGCGAATTCCAGACTTCCGCGATGGTCGACGTCCGCAGGTCGCCAAGAATGTGACGGCCGTCGAAGTCGGCACAGCAGAGCGAGACGCGTCCATCCCAGAGGACAGTGAACGTCAGCCAGAGCCGGTAGCACGGATAATTCACGTCCGACTTCGCGTTGAGCGTGCCGGCCCAGTTGTGCAGATCGGTGATGTGAATCTTGTCGGCGACCTGACTCCACTCGCGAATGAACGCCTGCTCATCGGCCGAGTTGTTCTGGCGCACGAACGAGAGGATGAGCTTCGGATGCGTGCGGCCCGATTCCTTGCGCAGCCGCGCGAGCGTGCGAACGTTGCCGATCACCGTGTCGTAGTCGAGATTGAGGCGCGTCCGCTCGAAGACTTCCTTGCCGGAGGCGTCGACGCTGATGTTGATCGCGTCGAGCCCGGCCTCGATCATCCCGCGCGCCAGCTCCTCGGTGATGAGTGAGCCGTTGCTGATCATCCCGACTTCCTGGATGCCGCGCGCCTTGGCGTAGCGGACTTTCTCGACGAGCTGCCGATCGAGAAAGGGCTCGCCGTAGTTGTGGACGCGTACGTGGGTGATGCCCAGCGTGGCGCACTCGTCCACGATTTTTTTGAACAAGTCCATGTCCATCACGCCCTGGCGCCGGTGCATCTCGTCGCGCGGGCAGAACACGCACTTGGCGTTGCAGATGTTCGTGCTCTCGATCTGCACGATGTCCGGCAGCCGGCGCGCGCGGTCGCGGCCGGTCGCCAGGAGCAGCTTGCGGATGGGCTTGGCGTTGGCGGACAGCAGACGCTCGACGGTGGCGCGCGCGCGTCGTGTCATTGCGCTGCGGGTGCGAGCGTCGCGCGCATGTGCGAGACGACGCGATCGAGGATGCCGTCGAGGTCGACTGTCGGCCGGTAGCCGACGAGCCGCGAGATCTTGCCGAGGTCGGGCACCCGCCGCGGCATGTCCTCGAATCCGGCCTGATACGCCTCGTCGTACGGCACGAGCACGATCTCCGAGGTACTGCCGGTCGCGCGCCGCACGCGCTCGGCCAGATCCAGAATCGTCGTCTCCTGCGTGTGCCCGATGTTGAAGACCTCGCCCACGGCCCGCGGCTCGGCCGCGAGCTTGACGAGGACATCGACGACGTCGCCGACGTAGGTGAACGATCGCATCTGCCGGCCGTCGCCGTAGACGGTAATGGGCGCGCCAGTGAGCGCCTGGCGCACGAAGGTGGGAATCACCATGCCGTATCGGCCGGTCTGACGCGGCCCCACGGTGTTGAACAAGCGGACGACGATCACCGGCAGGCCGCGCTCGCGGTAATAGGCGAGCGCGAGAAACTCATCGAGCGCCTTGCTGCACGCGTACGCCCAGCGATGTTTGACGGTCGATCCCATGACGAGGTCGGCGTCCTCGCGAAACGGGACGTCCGTGCTTTTGCCGTACACCTCGGACGTCGAGAACACGACGACGAGCTTGCGATGCTGGCCGGCGGCCTTCAGCACGATTTCCGTGCCGTGCACGTTTGTTTCGATCGTGCGCACCGGCGCCTCGACGATGAGCTTGACGCCGACGGCCGCCGCGAGGTGAAAGACGACGTCAACGCGCGAAACGAGCGAGGCGACGACCGACTCGTTCATGATCGTGTCGATCACGCACTCGAATCCCGGACGTCCCTGCAGATGCGCGACGTTATCGAGCGACCCGGTCGACAGATCGTCGATCACGATCACCTGGTGGCCGCGCTCGAGCAGCGCGTCGGCCAGATGCGATCCCACAAAGCCGGCGCCGCCGGTGAGTAATGCTCTCATCTAGGTTCAGCACCTCGCACTCAGGACCCAGCACTGTTCGCGAGAATGGCCGCCGCGGTTCGCTCGGCCGCCTGGCCGTCGCTCGTCATGCCGTGCTCGGCGACGAAGCGAGACGCGCGCTCGGCGAGACGCCGACGAGCCTCCTCATCATACAGGAGCGCATCGAGCCGCTCCCCGATCTCCGCATCCGATGTCGCACCGAGCATGACGCCCGCTGACACGAACGGACTCAGATTGTTCGGGAGGCCGATCGCGAGGGTGGGAATGCGAAGCGAGAGCGCGTCGATCGCGACCGTGGAGTTCACGGTGACGATGCCCGAGGCGACCGAGAGGACGCGGCCGAGATCCGTCGTAGCCGACGTCACATGGACGGTCGGCATCCCGTCGAATGGCGCCGCATACAGGCCCGGCGTTTCCGCCGGGTGCGTCTTCACGACGAGCTGGAGTCCGGGGCGTGCCTTGACGGCTTGCGCGAGTCCAGGAAGATGCGCGCGCGCTTCGGTGAACTTGGTCGCGAGCACGACAATCGGACGATCGGCGGCGTTGAGCGACGCGCGGATCTCGCGTCGCTCGTCGTCAGTCACCTGTCCGATCTTCGCCGTCAACCGATCGAGTCCGGGATTGCCCGTGACGATGAGGCGAGACGACGGGAAGTGGCCGATCGATTCGAGAAATGCTGCTGCGTAGCCATCGAAGAGGGTCGTCTGATCGGGCGCGGGGAAGCCGCGGTTGCCGTCGACGGGCGCCATCTCGTCCGGCTCGTGCTGATAGTTCAGCCAGTGGCGATAGATGAAGCCGTGCTGCAGTCCGATCGCGCGCACGCCGCGGCGGCGCGCCTCGAGCACGATCGCGCGGCCCCATCCGCCTGCTTCCGCGTAGGTGACGACCACCTCGGGCGAGAGCATGTTGATGGCGGCCGCGGCTTCGTCCATGGCGCGCGCGGACCACGGCCATTGCAAGAGCGCCGCGCCTTCGAGCTCTCCACGAAGCACGGGCCAGAGATCGAGGCCCCGAAAGATCGCGGCACCTCGAATCGCGTCGCCGCTCGTGACGGCCCGCGCGAGCGTGCGGCGATTCTCCCAGAGGGCAAGCGACTCGCGAAGATCGCGACGGCGCGACAGCCGTTCGATCGGCGTGACGAGCGGACGTGTGTGACTGCCGGGCGTGACCGGATCCCACCATCGGCGCGCGCGGAAGTTCTGCCGCGGTCCCACGCCGACGTACTTGATCTCGTCCGCGCCGACGCGTCGGGCCACGGCGCCGAGCGCCGGCCCGATGTAGCTTTCCTGCTCGGGCCCGTCGCCATCCTCGACTTCGCGCCAGAACGCCGTGTGCACGAAGGCCGCGACGCGGGTGTGTCGCGTCGGCCGGGCATGCGTCGGTCGCAATCGCGAGAGTCGCGCGGTAAGACCGATGAGATAGCTGTCTCGTCCGAGCGTCTCGCGATTGACCACCGTGCCCCGAATCTCCACCGACACGCCGCGGGCGCGGCCAAACGCCTCCGCGACGTGCCGAACGACGAGATCATCGGTCTCGACGATGAGCCGCGCGGGCGCGTGTTGGTCGCGGGCGGCATCGAGCGCGAGCGTCGCGGAAACCGCCGAGTCGAGTCGGCGGCCCTTGTGCAGATACAGCTCCGTAAACCACCAGAGCGAGTCGCCGCGGTACGTGAAACGCTCTCGCATGCTGCGGCCGTCGAACGGCACGAGGCGCAGGCGCTTGATCCAGGCATTGGCTTCGACGCGAGCGGCGTCGCGCAGCTCCGGCGAGAGCGCGCTCGAGAGATCAATCCGGACCTCGCGGCCCTGCGGGCTGACGCACGTGAGAGTCGCGCCCATGTTAGGACGAGGCGAGCCGGCCGATCGATCGATCGCGATCGAGCAGGGCGTTGGCCGCGTGCAGGACCGCGGCGACCGTAATGCCGTCCATACAGTCCGGCACGTGGCCGCGGCAGCGTTCCGGCGGGAGACGAACGCGGCCGCACGGGCTGCATGGCAGATCGACGCGCACGATGCGCTCGACCGACGCGCGCGGGCCGTACCGCGCTGGTTGCGCCGGACCGAAGAGGGCGACGACCGGCGTGCCGACGGCCGCGGCCAGGTGCATCGGGCCGGTGTCGCTCGTGACGAAGAGATCCAGCCGCGCGAGCACGCCGGCGAGTGTCGGCACGTCGAGGCCGCCGGCCGCGTCGACGACCGGCACGCCCACGAGGCCGCGCTTGACCTCGTCGACGAGCGCGCGATCGCCGTCGCCTCCGGTGAGGACGATCGTCGCGCCCCGCGACGCCGCGAGCTCGCGCGCCACGGCGGCGAACCGATCGAGGTGCCATTGCTTCGATTCGCGCCCGCCCGCAGCGTGCACGCCGATGAGCACCCCGCGAATCGGACCCAGCCGTGCGGCCGCGCGGGTCGATACATCAGCCGGCACCACGAGGCGCGGTCCGGCCGCCACGCCAGATCGCGTCTCCGGCGTGCGGCCGGCGGCCTTCGCGACAAGCGTCCGTGCGTTGTCGGACACATGCGTCATGGGCGCGTAGTCGAGCGCCTCGGTGAGGAACGCCCCGCCCCCGCCTGACCAGTAGCCCCAACGCTCGCGCGCGCCGCTGAGAAAGAGCAGGAAGTTGCTACGCACATCCGGCTCGAAGTTGATCGCGACGTCGTACTTCCTGCCGCGCCACGCGCGCGCTCGACGAATCAATGCCGGCCAGGACGCCCCCGCCGCGTCTCGCGCGAGCCAGGGAACGTCGAGCACTTCGACGCGCGTCACCTCCGGAATCAACCGCGCCAATCCCTCGTTCCACGATCCCACGATGAGATCGATGTCCGCGTTGGGCCACGCCGCGCGCGCGTCACGAATCGCGTCGATGACCATCAGCAGATCGCCGATGCGCTCGAGGCGCAGCAGCAGCACGCGTCGTACATCTGCGGCTGGCGTGCGGCGCCGCGACCGAAACCAGCCGAGCGGAGCCGTCGCGAGATCGGCCGTCGCGACCAACGCGCGCTCACGAGGCTCGTAAATCTGGAGCCGCGCCATCTCAGTTCACGTCCACGCGATCGATCATGACGCCGAGGCGGCGCGTGTCGCTGCCGCCGAGATAATCGCGAGGCACCCACACCGTGGACTCGAGCGTGAGCTGCGCAGGGTCGGCGGCCTCGCCGGCCGCGCGGGCCAGCGCTGCCGGGATGGGCAGACGATATTCCTGGAATCCTGGCTTCACGTCGATCGTGCCGATGATCGTGTCATTGAATCGCACGGTCACGCGCGCCGGCGGTGCCGCGGCCGGCCTTCCGCCATCATGCATCGTCAGCACGACTTCGTGCTCGGTGCCCGAGAGGCCGGGCACCGAGATGTACGACGTCGGACCGGTCCATCGAATCGTCCGGCCCTCGCTGCGCTCTTTCGCGTAGAAGCGGACGACGAAGAGGTCGTCGCGGTCGCCGACGTCGAGGTGAAAGCCGCCCGCGCCGGCGCGCTCGCCGATCGACAGCTGATACAGACTGTAGTCGAACTCCTTGCGGCGTACGCCTTCGGGATACACATTCCAGGATGTGCTCGCGTACTCGGGCACTTGCACGCGGCCATCCGCGAGCGCCGTCGCGATGATCCGGCGGGAGAGCAGGTCCGTGCCTTGACCGCCGAGGAACAACACGCGATCGTATTTCTTCTGCGCGTCCTCGATGAACGCCGCGAGGCGGAGTTTGTCCGGCTTGGGCGAGGCGAGCACGAGCACGTTGCGCGCGTAGATGTAGGCGAGCGGCACGGCGAACACGTGTGTGTCCGGACCCGCGTCGCGCGACTCGACGATCGTCAGATCGCGGTCGCCGATCTTGCCGGAGAGCTGCTCGAGGTACGGAATGATGCCCGCGTACTCGACGTGCGGCCGCAGCGGGCGGGAAGCCGCGACGTACTCGACGCCGAGCCACACGAGAAACGCGGACCCCACGATCAGACGCGCGAAACGCCAGGTGCGGCGGCCGCCCGAGACGTCGCCGACGGCCGCGACGCCCACGAACAGCAGCGCGCCCGGCAAGATGATCGACAGCGTGCGTCGCTCCATCCAGAAGTGCTCCGGGACGACGTGAATCTTGTAGAAGAAGACGAGCGCGAACGTTGCGAAAGCGACCAGAAATTCTGGCGCGCGCCAGAACGAGCTCGTCGCGACCACCATGATGCCAGCGAGCGCGACCAGGAGCGCCGACGGGAAGAGGAAGAACTGGGTAAACGTGCGCAGCGCGTACGCGTCGTAGTCGGTGAGCTTGCCGGCGGGCACCCGCAGGAAGAGTGCGTACGCCGCCGCCACGATGAGCACCAACGCAATGGCGATCGGCACGGCTCGACGGACGTGTTCGGCGTGCCGTTGGCGCAGCCAGATCAGCGCCCCCAGTGCGCCAACAGCGGCGAGGGCCGCCAGTGCGGCGAGCGGCCGCGAGATCTGATCCGTGAAGTTGAGCGGTGTCTGAAAGTACGCGCGGAGCGGGCCGGCGAGATAGGCGAGGCCAACCGCAACGCCCGCGACGAGCGTGACCACGAAGCCCGTGCGCGGCTTCGTGCCCGTGGCAATCCAGCTCAACACCGAAGCGGCTGCGAGCGCCGCGGCGACCAGCAGGCCGTCGAGCCGCGCGAAGATGAGCAACATCACAAGCACGCCCACGACGGGGCCGAAAAACGGCTGGTCGTCCTCATGTGCGCGCGAGCAGGCGAGCAGCGCCGCAAAGAACAGCGCCTGCATGGCGACCTCGGAGTTCGGATAACGCCCGAACCAGAGATCGATGACGTTGACGGCGAGAAGCACGGACGCGGCCATCGCCGGCGCCAGCCCGAACGTGCGCGCGCCGAAAACGTACACGGCCACGAGTCCGAGCATCGCCCACGCCGCCACGGCGACGCGCGCGCCTGTGAGGCCGTTCAGGCCGTAGCCAATCGCGATCGACGCCGGAAACAAGTGCGGCAGCTGGCCCACCACTTCGCCACTGCGAAGGTGGCTGACGAAAAACCCCATGAAGCGCAGGCTCTCGTACGGTTGGCCAGGCGCGAGCGGAAAGAACAGCGGCATCGCGTCGTCTGGCACGGCGGCGACGACCGGATCGTGAATGACGATCGATCCGCGCTGCGCGATCTGCACGCCCTCGTTGAGGTACGTGCCCGGATCTTTGCCGCCGATGATGTACTCGGACGTCGGCAGAAACTGGGCGAAGCCGAGCGTGATGAGCGCGATCGGCAGCGCGACTGTCCACGTCGGCCGGCGTGCGAGACCGCGATAGAGCAGCCGGCCGCGGCACGTGACGACGATCGCGCCCGCGAGCGCCCCATCCGCGATCAGCAGCCAATCGAAGCGATAGCGCCCGAGCCACGCGAGGGCGAGGGCCACCGTGAGCGACCACGCCACGCTGAGCACGACGTGCCAGAACACGCGCTCTTCGGCGGTCAGTGGTGCGCGACGGGCGCGATCGCGTGTCGGGAGTCGATAGATGAGGGCGCCTGGGACGTACGCGACGAGCGCCGTCTCCAGGATCAACCGGATCATGGCACGCGGCCGGACGCCTCGACTCCGCGAGCGCCGCGGAAGCTGGTGACGGCGGCAACGACCTCGCGCGCGTCCGCGTCCGACAGCTGCGGATGCATGGGCAGCGAGCAGACTTCGGCGCAGATGCGGTCGGCGATCGGGCACGCGGCAGGCGCGTACGCGGCGAACGCCGCCTGGCGCGGCACCGGAATCGGGTAGTGGACGAGCGTGCCGATTCCCTGCGATTGGAGATGCGCCTGAAACGCGGCGCGATCGCGCGCGAGCACCACGAACAAGTGATACACGTGACCCGCATCGCACTCGGCCGGCACGGCGACGGGCCCGCCGGCGAGCGCCGATCGATATCGCGCGGCGAGCTCGCGGCGTCGTGCGTTGCCCGCGGCAAGCCGCGGCAGCCGCGCGCGAAGCACGGCAGCCTGCAGGTCGTCGAGACGGCTGTTCACCCCAAGCTCCGGATGATGATACCGATCGGTCTGGCCGCCGTTGCGCAAACGCTTCAGTTTGTCGGCGAGCGCCGCGTTGTTCGTCACGATCGCGCCGCCGTCGCCGAGGGCGCCGAGATTCTTCGTCGGGTAGAAACTGAAGGCGCCGGCCGAGCCGAACGTTCCGACGGGCCGTCCCGCGCATGTCGCACCGTGCGCCTGACACGCGTCTTCGACGATCGCGAGCGCGTGACGCGAGGCGATCGAGCTCAACGCGGTCATGTCCGCGGCCTGCCCGTAAATGTGGACGGGCATGATCGCGGTCGTGCGCGACGTGATCGCGGCCTCGGCCGCGCGCGGATCGAGCGTGAGCCGCGCCGGATCCAGATCGGCGAAGATCGGCGTCGCGCCCGCCATCACAATCGCCAGGCCCGAATATGCCGCGGAGAGGGGCGAGGTGATGACCTCGTCGCCCGGCCCGATGCCGAGTCCGCGCAGCGCGAGCGCGAGCGCATCCGTACCTGTGCCCACGCCCACCGCGTGGCTCGTGCCGCATGCGGCGGCGAATTCCTGTTCGAAGGCTTCGAGCTCGGGTCCGAGAATGAACCAGCCGCGTTCGATGACGCGATCGATCGCGGCGCGCACCGCCGCGGCGTCAGGCCCGGGCGTGAGCGACATGAACGGCACGCGCAGGCTCACGACCCGCTCGCTCCTTCGGGCGGCGTGACGTAGCGCGCCAAGTGCTCGCGGTAGTACGCCATCGTGCGGCGCAGCCCTTCTCGCAGATCCACGGCCGGCGCCCAGCCCGTCGTCTTCTGGAATTTCGTGGAGTCGGAATAGAACGATCCGATGTCGATGCGCCGCTTTTCGTCGGGCCACGGCACGTACGTCACCGATCCCTTTCCCGCTTCTTCGAGAAGGATCCGCACGAGGTCGCGGTGCGCGATCGCTTCGGTACCGCCGACATTGAACGCCTCGCCGTTGGTGGCGTCCGACGCGCCCGCCCGCAAAAACGCGTCGGAAACGTCGTCGGCGTACACGAAATCGCGCATCTGCGATCCGTCGCCGTAGATCTCGATTTCGCGGCCCTCGAGCGCCAGCCGGATGAACCAGCCGATGAAGCCCTGCCGGTTGTGACGGATGAGCTGACGCGGGCCGTACACGTTGGTCAAGCGCAGCGAGCAGGCGCGCACGCCGAACACGTTGTTGTAGACCATGTGGTAGTACTCGCCGGCCGCCTTGTTGATGCCGTTGATGTCGGTCGGACGCACCAGGTGCGTCTCGTCGACCGGCAGGCGATCGGGCCGGCCGTAGATCTGACGCGTGCCGGCGAATACGACCTTCGTCTTCGGATTGCGCTGCCGGCAGGCTTCGAGGATCGTCAACTGACTGCGACAGTTGATCTCGAGGTCGGTGTGCGGGTCGCGCATGCTGTCGATGTGGCTCACCTGTCCGGCAAGGTTGAAGATCACCTCGCGATCGTGGACGAGGTAATTCATCGTCGTGCCCTGGCGTACGTCGGCGATGTTCACGCGCAGGCGTGATTCGAGGCCGGCGATGTTGAACAAGTTGCCGCCGTAATCAGGGATGAGCGAGTCGACGAGCAGCACGTCGGCGCCGAGGTCGACGAGCCGCCGCGCCAGATTCGATCCGATGAACCCGAGGCCGCCGGTGATGAGCACGCGACGGCCGCGATAGAACTCGCGGTAGTCTCCCGTCATGAGCGATCGCGTCCAGCCCGCGCCGCGGCGCCTTCCCCGGCGCCGGGTCCAGCCGCGGGCGACTCACGACGATGCCGCCCGACGACCACGAGCTGAAACCAGAGCATACCCACGTCGACCGCCGTGCGCGCCAGGCGGCCGAAATTGAAGAACTGCGATCGGCCGAACGCGCGATGGTAATGATGGACGGGCACCTCGGCGATGCGGAAGCCCGCGTCCTGGATCTTCTTCATCATCTCCAGGCAGATGACGCCACTGTTGCGATCGAGCTGGACGCGCTCGAAGATCGCGCGCCGCATCAGCCGGAAGTCACAGTCGACGTCGCGGACGCGGAGTCCGAACAGCAGCTTCACGGTCCAATGATAGATCTTGCCGATGACGATGCGGTGCGCGGGATCCGATCGGCTCACCTTGTAGCCGTTGACGAGGTCCACTGCTGGAGTCATGTACCGCCACAACGACTCCACCTCAGCTGGATCGTACTGCGCGTCGCCGTCCGTGTAGAAGATCAGTTCCTTTTCCGCGCTGCTGAAGCCCGTGCGCAGCGCGCCGCCGTACCCGCGGTTCTTCGGATGGTGAATCACGCGCACTTCCGGGTACGTGCGCGCCAGCTCGTCGCAGATCTCCGGCGTCGCATCCGCGCTGCCGTCGTTGACGACGATGATTTCGAAATCCGACGTCAGCCGTTGGGCGGACCGCCTCGCGGTGATCACGAGACTGGCGATCGTTCCGGCATCGTTGTACGCCGGAAAGAAGATCGACAGCCCGACCGGGGGCGTGGGAGCCGTTCCCGCCATCGTGGTCACAACGCTAACACGCTCGTCGGACCGCCACAACCGATGGAAACCGCGAATCAGGCCCGACGGCCGCGGGCGACGGCGTCATCGTAAATCGCTTCAAATCGCGCGGCGACGCGGGCCCAGCTGAAGTCGCGCTCGACGCGGGCCCGTGCCGCGAGTCCGAGCGCACGCGCACGATCCGGCTGGTCCAGAAGACCGGAAATGGCCGCAGCGAGCGCGTTGGAGTCGCGCTCCGGCACCACGCGTCCCGTCTGTCCGTCTGCGACCGCTTGCGCCAGTCCCCCCGCGGTCGTCACCACCACCGGTGTCGCGGACGCCATGGCTTCGAGCGCGAAGTTCGGCAACCCGTCCACGTTGCCGGCATCGTCGTGTACCGACGGTACGGCGATGACGTCGGCGGCGGCCATCATCCGGGCAACTTCGTCCTGGGTCTTCGTGCCCAGAAACGTGACCGACCGCAGGCCGCGTTCGGTCGCGCGCGCGGTCAGCTCAGCGCGGAGATCGCCGTCGCCGGCGATGAGGATCTTCAGCGAGGGGTAGCGCGGCGCGAGGCTCGCCGCGGCATCAATCAGGTACTCGAAGCCTTTCTTGCGCACGAGGCGGCCCGCAGACAACACGAACGGCGCGTCGCCGAGGCCGAGTGATTCGCGCACGGCCGCGCGGTCGCTGGCCGACGCGGCGAATCGCGCGCTGTCGACGCCGTAGGGCACGGTCTCGGTGCGCGACGCGTCCGCACCCAGGGCGATCGACCGCACACGCAGGTCGTCGCTGCACGCGGTGACGTGCGCGGCGGTGCGAAACGTGCGGTGCGCCGCGCGCCGTACCATCGATGAGCGCTCCGCGAGAAACACGTCCGAACCGTGCACGCTCACGACGAGCGGACGCGCGCCGCGTGCCTGGGCGGCCATCGCGCCGCCGGGTATCACCCAGTGGCCGTGCATGATGGTCGCCCGCTTCTTCGTCGCCACCCGCCACGCCTTGAACGTCCCGGCCGCGAGCGCAAACGGGGCGACGAGCCACGCGGACGATCGGACGTCGGTATCCGCTCGCAGGCCCGACGCATATCCGAACACGTTCAACGAGGCAATTGGGGCGTAGTGAAAGAAATGAAAGTAGACGCCGTCCTCGACCCTCGCGCGCGTGATCGCGGGATGCCACGGTGCGACGAGGTGTACTTCGTGGCCGCGCGCGGCAATGCCCTTCGCGATCGGCTCCATGAAGCTGCCGATGCCGTCGCCGGGAAATCTCGGATACGACGACGCGACCATCACCACCACGTGACGCATGACAATCAGCTCGCGCGAGTCGGCCGGATGCGTCCGCCGCGCTGCACGAGCCGCCACGGCGCGAGCAGCGATTCGAACAGCACGCTGCTCGAGACCTTCGAGTACCCCTCGCGGCGTTCGACGAACACGATCGGCACTTCGCCGATGCGGCAGCCGAGCCGCGCCGCTTCGTACAGCATCTCCGTCAGAAACGCGTAGCCGTTCGTCTCCGCGTGGTCGAGCGGCAGCTTGGCGAGCGCGTGGCGCCGCCACACCCGGAATCCGCTCGTGCAGTCGTGCGTGTCCAGCCCCGTCACAAATCGGATGTACCGGTTCGCGAACGCGCTGAGCGCGATGCGGTGCAGCGGCCAGTTCACCACGCTCACGCCATGGAGGTACCGCGAGCCGATCGCGAGATCGACGCGGTCGAGCGCGGCGACCAGATCCGGCAGGTAGGCCGGATCGTGCGACAGATCTGCGTCCATCTGTCCGATGGCGTCGGCGTCGGTCGCGAGCGCGCGCCGGAGCCCGTCGATGTACGAGAGCCCGAGCCCGCGCGGCCCGGTGCGATGCATGACCTCGACGCGGCCATTCGAAGCCGCGGCCAGCTCGTCCGCGATCTTTCCAGTCCCGTCCGGCGATCCGTCGTCGACGATGAGCACACGAGCGAAGTCGTGACGCAGAATCGCCGAGGTGACGCGCTCGATGTTCGGCTTCTCGTTGTACGTCGGCAGGACGACCAGCAGCTTCATGCGGCGCTCGGCGCCTCGCGTCCGGTCATCCACACGCCGGCGGCACACACGATCAGCACGGGGTCGATCACGGGGATTCTGAAGCGCTCCTGCGGGAAAAATATCAGACAGGTCACGATCGCCGCGGCGAGCAGGAGCCAGAGGCCGGGCAGCCGCCCGCGCGCCGGGCCCAGCCGCCACGCGCCGGCGATCGCCGCGGGAAGCAGGAGCAGGTACGTGCCGGCGGATGCGACGAAATACCGCCACGAGTGCAGCCGGTACGACGGGCCGAGCGGCACGACGAGATAAAAGACCTTGCGTGCTTCGAGCACGAGCCAGTCGATCGGATGCGCGCGCATCCACGCCAGCGCCTCACGGTAGTAGATCGGCTCCATCTGCTCTTCCGTCAGAGTGGGATGTGCGTCCTTGAGCGCCTGACTCGCGATCTTGAGCTGCGGGTTGGCCGCGAGGTCGCCGTCGCCGACGGCGAGGGGATGGTTCCCGGTCCAGAACGTCACGCCGCCCTCGCTGGCGACGAGCACGAAGCGTCCGGCGTGCTCCGACGCGCGTACCGTCCACGGCGCGATGACCAGCGCCGCGCCGAGCGCGAGGGCGACGACGCGTGCGAGCGATCGCTCCCACAGCCACCAGAGCGCGGCGACGCCAAGAAAGACGATCGTCGCCGGCCGCACGAGCGTCGCCAGACCCGTCAGCACGCCGGCGAGTACCGCAAGCACGGCGGCGCGGCGTCCCTTCGCGCGCGACGCGGACGTCACGAGCCACGCGGCGCCGAGCCCCATCGGCCAGAAGAGCGCCTCGCTGAACGCGCGCGCCGCGGTCGCGACGAGCAGAGGATGAACGGCTGCGAGCATTGCGGCGATCGTCGCACCACGCGCGCCCGCCCATCGTCCGGCGAGCAGCCCGACGATCAGCACGCCGGCGGCGCCCACCACCGACTGCGCGACCTTCACACTCGCCGGCACGTCGTCGCTCGATGAGCTGCCACCGCCGACGAGCGCGAGAAATGCCGGGTACCCGGGCGCGCGGCCGAACGGCTGCACGGGACCGCTGAGCATCGCCTCGTCGTAGACGAGGCCGCGGCCGACCGCGAGGCTCCGCGCGAGCGAGAGGTATTCGCGCTCGTCGCGCGTGAGCGCCTCGTTCGTCCAATAGGCGAGGCCGAACACGAGCCGCAGGACGAGGCCGACTGCGACCGCCGCCGCGAGTCCTTTACCGGCGGCCATCGAAGCGCAGCGCTGACACCTGCTCCGACACGAGCCCGACGAAGAAGATGATGACGGCGAGCATGATCAGCAGGACCGACGAGTTGGTCACGTGCCGTTGCGTCACGATGGTCCAGACCGCATAGGCCGCGCCGAGGAGAAATGACGCACCGGCGACGGGCACGAACACGCGCATCGGACTGAAGATCGTCATCACGCGCAACATGATCAGCAGGAACTTCGGACCGTCGCGCGACAGACGGATCTTCGACGTGCCGACTCGCGCGCGCGCGTGCACCGGTTCGAACGTGACGTTGTAGCCCGCCTTGATGAACGCGAGTGTGGTCGTTGTCGGTGTCGAGAATCCGTTGGGCAGGAGGTGAAGGAACTCGAGCAGGCCATCGCGCCGCGCCGCGCGGAATCCGGAGGTGAGATCCGGGATCGGACGCTCGGTCAGAAAACTCGCAAGCCGGTTGAGCATCCGATTGCCCATCAGACGCACGGACCCCGCTTGCGTCTCGTCCGATCGTGCGCCGACGACGAGATCGTACTCGCCGAGGCGGCCGACCAGGCGCAGCGCATCGGCCGGTTGGTGCTGGCCGTCGCCGTCGATGATCAGAATGTAGTCGCCCGTGGCCGCGCGAATGCCCGTCTTGACCGCCGCGCCGTTGCCCTTGTTGTACGGATGACGGAGGACTCGCGCTCCGGCCTCGGCGGCGCGGGCGCCGGTCTCATCTGCCGATCCGTCGTCGACGACGAGGATCTCGCGCCAGCGGGCGGCGGTTCCGAGCTCGCGCACGACGTCCGCAATCGCCGCGGCTTCGTTGCATGCGGGAATGACGATCGAGACGGCGCCCGGATCGGCCATGTCAGGCGTCCTCGTCCGGCCGATCGGCCCCGCGCTGCCGCAGCTCGATGGATCGCACGCGGAACAGCACTTCCTCGAGCAGCTTGCGCGTGCCGGAGATCACGTCGGCGACGAGCGCGATGAGCAAGATCTGGAAACCGACGATCATGAGCACGGCCGACAGGATCAGCGACTGGACTTTGCCCGCGCTCTCGTGCGTGAAGAAGTAGAAATACAGGAACCGCGCCGAGATCGCGAGGCCGACGAGAAAGATCACGCCGCCAACGTAAAAAAAGATCTTGAGCGGCTCGTACATCGCGTAAATGCGCACGATCGTCGCGCCCGACTGCTTGATGTACGAGAACATGCTGTCGAAGAGCCGCGAAGGCCGCGTGCGCGGATTGCTCCCGACTGGCACGTGCGCGATGGCCATCCGCCTCTTGCCGGCCTGGATGATCGACTCGAGCGTGTACGAAAATTCCGAGACGACCGTCATCTGCAGCGCAGCGTCGCGCGTATACGCACGGAAGCCGCTCGTCGTGTCCGGGACCGTCGTCCCCGACACCTGACGCACGACCCAGCTGCCGAGACGCTGCAGCATCTTCTTCGGCCACGACATGTGGGCGAGATCGCGGATGTTGCGATCGCCGATGACGATGTCGGCCTGTCCGCTCTGGAGCGGCGCGAGCAACCGGGGAATGTCCGAGCCCGAGTACTGATTGTCGGCGTCGGTGTTGACGATGAAGTCCGCGCCCTGCTTGAGGCACGCATCGATGCCCGCCATGAACGCGGCCGCGAGGCCTTTCCGCCGCCGGAAGCGGACGATGTGATGGACGCCGTTCGCGCGGGCGACGGCCACCGTGTTGTCTCGCGAGCCGTCGTCGACGATCAGCGTCTCGATGACGTCGATTCCCGGCACCGACTTCGGGAGGTCGGCGAGCGTGCCCGGCAGCGTCTCGGCCTCGTTCAAGCAGGGAATCTGAATGATGAGCTTCATCGAACTCCGGACGGCAGACTCAGCCGACGAGCTGCTCGATCACGCCGTCCCAGGTGATCGTCCGTGCGCGCTCGTAGCCGGCGTGGCCCCACGCAGCGGCACGCGCGCGATCCGTGTGTAGCCGGCCCAGCGCGTCGCCAATGGCGCGCGGATCGGCCTCGGCCACACAGCCGTTGACGCCGTCCTCGACGAACTCCGTCGGGCCGCCCGAATCGCGCGTCGTGACGACCGGCTTGTGCGCGAGGAACGATTCGATCGTGACGTAGCCGTAGTCCTCGTCGTACGGCGGAAAGATTACCCCGAGCGCCCCGGCGTAGAGTTCGATCAGGTCGTCATCGCCGATTTGACCCAGAAAGCGCACGCGCGTCGAGAGATTGAGCGAGGCGGCGAGCGATTCGAGCATGGCGCGCTGCGTGCCCGTGCCCGCGATCGTGAGCGAGAGGTCCTTCGGCGCGTGTTCCAGCGCGCGAATCGCCAGGTCCACGCGCTTGACCGATTCGAGCCGGCCGACCGACAGGATGTAGCCCCCGGCCGGCCCAGGCCGCAGCCTGTCCGCGAGCCGCGGCGGATGGTAGAGCGGCGCGACGTCGACGTTGTTGTATCGGCGCGCCCGCGCGGCGGTGTTGGCGGAGTTGGCGAATCGACGGCCGCATTCGCCGAGCATGGCCGTATCGAGCGCAATCAGCCGCTCGCGCGTCGCCACATCGTCTTCCGTGTGCGTGAAATCGCTGAACGGCGTGCCCGCGAGCTCATAGGCGGCGCGGTACTGATGAATCAGCCAGACGACTTTATTGGGATGACGGACGAAGTACGTCGGGAATTTTGTCGCGATGACGAGATCGATTGGCCGTCCGTTGCTCTCGGTGAGGTCGAGCAGTCGCCATGCCGCGGCGTGCGCGAGGATCTCCGGCTTCGGATACCACTTGAACGGCACGCTCACGAGGTCGGCCTCGAAGCCGGCACCGCGCAAATGCCGAACGAGCTCACGCACGTGAAACTCGGCCCCGCCCTGCACGAAGGGCACCTGGGCTTCGCACACGAGAATGGTCCGGATCATTCAGCAATCGCGCAGGAATCGTATCATGTCGGGTATGTAGGGTACGTCAGGTACGTCGGGTCCAAGGAATGCGCGATCGCTTGTTAGCTTCTTTGGTTTTTTGAAAACAAGAAGAGTGGGTAAGCGCCAGCGCGTTCCACGAACCTGACGTCCCTGTCGTACCCGACGTACCTGGATTTTACGTCGCGTGTCTAAACTCGATCACGTCCCCATCGGCGACGCGATAGTCCTTGCCTTCGAGTCGCAGCTCGCCGTGATCGCGGCACGCGGAGAGCGATCCGCGTGCGAGCAGGCGCTCGCACGGCACGACCTCGGCGCGAATGAATCCGCGCTGAATATCGGAGTGAATCGCGCCCGCGGCTTCCTGGGCCGGCGTATTGCGCGGGATCGACCACGCGCGGCACTCGTCCTCGCCGACCGTGAAAAACGAGATATACCCGAGCAGGTCGTAGGCCGCGCGAATCACGCGATCGAGTCCGGATGCCGCAAGACCGAGGTCGGCGAGAAACGCCGCCGCGTCGGCCGGCTCGAGCTGCGCGATCTCGAGCTCGATCTTCGCGCACACGCCGACGGCCGCCGTGTGCGTCTCGGCGAGCAGATCGCTCAGCCCGAACGCCGCGCCCGCCGTCTCGGCTTTCGACACGTCCGCCTCGTCGAGGTTGACGACAACGAGCAGCGGCTTGGCGGAAAGAAACTGAAAACCGCGCAGCCGGCGCACGTCTTCGCCTTCGAGGCCGAGCGTTCGAAGCGGCTTGCCGTCTTCGAGTGCGGCCTTGCAGCGGACCAGCAGGGCTTGCTCTTTCAGCAGCTCCGGCGCCGAGCCCTTCTTCAAATCCTTTTCCAGACGCTCGAGGCGCCGCTCGGCAACGCCGAGATCCGCCAAGAGCAGTTCGTCTTCGATCGTTCGCACGTCGCGCGCCGGCGCGATCGTTTCTTGCGGGTGTGGTACCGCCGGATCGCGAAAGGCGCGAACGACATGCAAGAGCGCGTCAGCGTTGCGGTAGGCCGCGACGTCGAGCAACGCCTTCGTGTCGGTGCGGCCCGTCGCCGCCATGTCCGCAAACTCGACCGTCGCCGGCACCCGCTTCTTCGGGTTGAACATCGCCGTGAGCTGGTCGAGCCGATCGTCGGGCACGCGCGAGATCCCGACGTTCGCCTCGGCCTTGCCGCGCGTGCGCGGCGCCTCGCGAGTGCTCGTCAGCAGCTGGAACAGCGTGCTCTTGCCGGAGGAGGGTAGACCTATCAATCCCGCGCGTAGCATGACCGAACCCGGCATCCTACCATGCCTGGTGCTTTCGCTCGATTTTCGTCTCGAAGAACAGGCGAAATAAAAGCGTAAGCCCTGTGCTGTCTGTACTTTGCGATTGACAGGCTGAAGCCGTACTTCTACCATGCGCGTGGAGTTAGCTGGAACAAAGTGGAGTAAATGTGCTTCGGGGAAGCTATCCCGCCAAGATTGATGACAAAGGGCGGCTGAAGATCCCGAACGCCTTTCGGGCGGTCGTGGAGGACCAGCACGGCGCTGGTCTGTACCTGACCAGCCTCAGCGGCGACTCCGTACGCATTTACCCCATGGCGGAGTGGCTCGCTGTCGAGCAGCGCGTCTCCCGCATGCCCAGCTCGCATCCGGCGCGACTGAAGTTCTTGGACCGTGTGAACTACTTCGGCCAGATCGGGGAATTCGACGTGCAAGGACGCGTCCTGATCCCCGCGAGGCTGCGCGAGGCCGCCGGCGTGATCGGCGACGTCGACGTGCTCGGACAGATCAGCTACCTCGAGGTCTGGAGCCACGAGCGCTTCGTCGCCAAGCTCAAACGCGAGCCGTTCACCGACGACGACGCGCGCGCGTTGGCAGACTTCGGCATTTGAGAAGTGCACGAGCCCGTTCTGGTCGACGAGGTCGTCGGGTTCTTGCGGCCTCGGCCCGACGGCATCTATGTGGATGCCACGGTGGGATTGGGCGGGCATGCGGCGGCGGTCCTCGCGGCGGGCGCCGGCCGGTTGATCGGGATTGACCGCGACGCCGAAGCGCTCGCGATCGCGCGCCGGCGGCTCAAGAGCGCGGCCGCCCGCGTCGAGCTCGTGCACGCGGACTATCGCGATCTGACGCGCGTGCTGAGCGCGCGCGGCATCGATCGCGTCGCGGGGATCGTGGCGGATTTGGGCGTGTCGTCGATGCAGCTCGACGACGCGGCCCGCGGATTCAGTTTTCGGCTCGGGGGCCCGCTCGACATGCGGATGGACCGCTCGACGGGGCCGACGGCAGCGGAATTGATCGCGACGGTGGAGGAGAAGACGCTCGCCGACGTGATCTGGCGCTTCGGGGAGGAGCGCCACTCGCGGCGGATCGCGCGCGCGATTGTGCGGGCGCGCGATCGGCAGCCGCTCACGGAGACAGCAGCATTGGCGTCGGTCGTACGCGCCGCGGCCGGCGGGCGGGGGAGTCAGCGCATCGATCCAGCGACGCGCACGTTTCAGGCCCTGCGAATTTGGGTGAATCGAGAGCTCGACGGCCTCGACGCGTTTCTCGACGAGGCCGTGAACGCACTCGAGCCCGGCGCGCGGTTGGCGGTCATCGCGTTTCACTCGCTCGAAGACCGCGTCGTCAAGCACACCTTCCGCCGGCTCGCGGCCGACGCCAGGATCCAGCTTGTGACGCGTAAGCCCGTCGGGCCGGCGGACGCGGAAGTCGAACGTAATCCTCGGGCGCGCAGCGCCCGGCTTCGCGTCGCGGAGAAAGCGGCATGAGCATCGACGTCGAATACGCGATCAAGAAAGACGTCAGGAACAACCCGATCGTGCGCGAAGTGGATCTTGCGCAGCGCCAGGAGTTCCGCAGAAACGTCTGGCTCGGTGTCCTCGTGGTCGCAACGCTGCTCTTCTCGGCGTGGCAGCGCTACGAAGTCGTCCAGGGCAACATCCAAATCGAGAGCGTTCGACGGCAGCTCTTGACGGAGCGATCGGCAAATCGACAGCTGCGCGTCGAGCACGAATCGCTCCTGGCGCCCGCGTTGCTCGAGAAGCGTGCCGTCGGCGAGCTCCACATGGTGGCGCCCTCACCGAGCGAGATCCTGGTCTTCGAACGCGTGCCCGCGACGACGGCCCGGCAGGGCATTGTCGCCGCGCTCCGGCGGTAGGGGAGAACAGCCATGATCGACGTCCTTGACACCACGGAACGGCCGGGCGACGCATTCGAGATGAGCTGGCGGCGCTCCGTCAAACAGCGCATCGTGTTCGTGCTCGCCTTCGTACTCGCCTGGGGCGGGGCCGTCGAGGCGCGCCTCGTCTGGCTGCAGGTCGTGCGGCACGACTACTACGTCGGCAGAGCGCTCAAACAGCAGCACAGCACTCTGCAGCTCGCGCCCATGCGCGGTGAGATTCGCGATCGCAACGGTCAGGGGCTTGCCGTCTCCGCCGATGCGGCGTCGATTTTTGCGGATCCATCCCAAATCGACGATCCGACCGCCACGGTCGAGGCGTTGTGTGCGGCCTTTCGCGATTGCACGGCCAAGGAGAAAGCGGACCTCATCACGAAGCTCGCGGGCGACGGCAAGAGCGAGTTCACGTGGGTCCGTCGTTGGCGCTCGCTGGTCCCCGAGCAGGTCGCACGCGTCGAAGAGCTGAACCTGCCGGGCATCGACACACAGACCGAACCCGGCCGCTACTACCCGAACATGGAGCTGGCGGCGCACGTGATCGGCTTCGTCGGCACCGACAACAGCGGTCTGGGCGGCATCGAAGCCGCGTACGACAGCCAGATCCGCGGTCAGGGCGGCAAGATTCTCGTGCAGCTCGACGGTGCCAAACCGCCTCACCGCATGGAGACGGTCGTCGAGCAGGAGCAGACGCCTGGCGCGACCTTCGACCTCACCATCGATCGCCGCCTCCAGTACATCGCCGAGCGCGAGCTCGAGATCGGCGTGAAGGAGAACAAGGCGAAGGGCGGCACGGTGATCATCATGAAGCCGCAGACCGGCGAGGTCCTCGCGCTGGCCAACTCCCCGACGTTCAACCCGAACAGCTACGCGGCCTTCTCGGCCGACGACCGCAGGAATCGCGCGGTGCAGGATGTGTATGAGCCTGGGTCGACGTTCAAGATCGTGACGGCGTCGGCGGCCATCCAGGAGAACGTCTTCAAAGTCACCGATCTCATCGACTGCAATCCGGGCGTGATCACCTTCCCTGGACGCAAACCGATCCGCGAGGCGATGGGTCACAACTACGGGGTGCTCCCGCTCGAGGACGTGATCGTGAAGTCGAGCAACATCGGCGCGATCAAGATCGGCCTGAGAGTCGGCGCGGATCGGCTCGGAGAGTACGTGCACCGATTCGGCTTCGGCCAGGCGCTCGGCGATGACTTCAAGGGCGAGAGCGCGGGTGTCGTGTGGCCGTCGGCGTCGATGACCGACAGCACGCTCGCGTCGATGTCGATGGGCTACAACGTGAGCGTCACGCCGCTCCAAATGGTCACGGCCGCGAGCGCCGTCGCCAACGGCGGGACGCTCTATGAGCCGTACGTCGTCGCGGCGATCGAGCGCGATGGCCATCGCCAGGTGATCGAGCCCAAGCCGCTGCGCCAGGCCATCACGCCCGAGACCGCGGCGACGCTCACGACGATCATGGAAGGCGTCGTGCTGCGCGGCACGGCGACCAGGGCGCAGCTCGACGGCTATCAAGTCGCCGGTAAGACGGGCACGGCGAACAAGCTCGAGAACGGCCACTACGCGGAGAACGAGTACAACGCGTCGTTTGTCGGATTCGTGCCGTCGCGTCAGCCGGAGTTCACGATTCTGGTGCTCATCGACACGCCGCGCGGCGACCACCACTACGGTGGCGACACGGCGGCGCCGGTGTTCAACCGCATCGCTTCTGCGATTCTCGAGCGCGCCGCGGTGCCACGCACGCTGCATCCGACGGCGCCGCTGCTCATCACTACCGACGCCGTCACGCCGGCGGCGCCTCGGCCCGTCATCGTCAACGCCAGCGACGTCAACGGTCGGCCCGTCATGCCGGACGTGCGCGGCCTGGCGGCACGAGATGCGCTGAGGACGCTCGGGGCAGCCGGGCTGTTGGTGCACCTGAACGGTGCGGGATTCGTCACGTCTCAGACGCCGGAGCCAGGTCAGCCGATCGAAAAGGGCGAGGTCAGCGTCCTTAGTCTCCGCCGCGCCGCCGACACGTCCGCGAGCGGCACGCCGAAAGGAAGCGGTCGATGACGCTTGGGTCGCTGGTCACGACCGCGAAGACGCTGGCGCCTGACGCGCGCCCGCTCGTCGCGTCGTCGCCGCGGCAGCAAGCGCTGGTCACCGGCGTCACGCACGACTCGCGCGCGGTGGCTGGTGGGACGGTCTTCGTTGCCATTCGCGGGTTACGTCACGACGGCACGGCCTTCGCGGCCGACGCAATCAAGCGCGGCGCGCTGGCCGTCGTTTCCGAGGTCGCCGCACCGGCCGGGACGACCGTGCCGTGGCTTCGCACCACCGACGCGCGGCTCGCGCTCGCCGAGCTCGCGGCCTTGTTCTACGACCATCCAAGCGAGCAGCTCACGGTCGTCGGCGTGACAGGCACGAACGGCAAGACGACGACGACGTACTTGTTGGCGTCGGTGTTCGACGCGGCCGGGATGCCGTGCGGGCGGCTCGGCACGGTGACGGTCCGGACCGGGCCCGGCACGCAGGGCGAGCGCGACGCCTCGCATACGACGCCCGAAGCGTCCGAAGTTCAACGCCTGCTCCGAGAGATGGTGACGTCGGGCTGCAAGTCGTGCGCGATGGAAGTGTCGTCGCACGCGCTCGTGCTGCACCGCGTGGCGTTCATGCGCTTTCGCGCCGCGATCTTCACGAATCTCACGCGCGACCACCTCGATTTTCACGGCGACATGCGCCAGTACTTCGCCGCGAAGCGCCGGCTGTTCGAAATGCTCCCGGCCGGCGCGCCGGCGATTCTCAACGTCGACGATCCGCGTGGCGTCGAGCTCGCGGGCCTCGGTGCGCGGACGATGACGTTCGCGATCGATCGTTCCGCGGACGTGCGCGCGACGAACATTCACTCGTCGCTCGAGGGCCTCGCCTTCGAGGCCGTCACGCCGCGAGGCACGATCTCGATTCGCTCGCCGCTCGTCGGCCGCCCGAACGTCTACAACATGCTCGGCGTGGTCGCGACGGCGATTGCGCTCGATCTGCCGACATCAGCGATTGAAGAAGGACTCGCGCGGCTCGAGCAGGTGCCCGGCCGGTTTCAGGTCGTCTCGGGCAGCACCGACGACGTTCGCGTGGTCGTCGATTACGCACACACCGACGACGCGTTGAAGAACTTGCTCGAAACTGCACGCCCGCTGGCCCAGGGCCGGCTCGTCACTGTTTTCGGCTGCGGCGGCGACCGCGATAGGACCAAGCGCCCGCTGATGGGCGCCGTGGCCGCGCGCCTCAGCGATTTCGTCGTGCTGACGTCCGACAACCCCCGCTCGGAAGATCCCGATCGGATCATCGAAGAGATTCAGCGCGGCCTCGCGCCGACCGCCGAGCCCGGCGCGCCCAAGCGCTCAACGACGCCCTTCATCGTCAACGCGGATCGGCGCCGCGCGATCGAGTACGCGATTCGTATGGCGAAGCCCGGCTACCTGGTGATCATCGCGGGTAAGGGCCACGAGAAATATCAAATCATCGGCGATCGAACGTTGCCGTTCGACGACGTCGAAGTTGCACGCGCGGCCCTGGGACAGCGACGGGCCGCTTCACGGGTGTGACGACCGTTGTGAGCGCCGTCGTGCTGACCGCCGGAATGGTCGCGAACGCGACCGGAGGGCATGTCGTGGCCGGGGCCGAGACGCAGGTCTTTCACGGAGTCTCGACCGACTCCCGCACGATCGAGCCTGGCGCCCTGTTCGTTGCGCTCAAAGGCGATCGATTCGACGGCCACGCGTTCGTCGCCGATGCGCTGGCGCGCGGCGCGGCGGGCCTGCTCGTGTCAGACGCCATCACAGTCACACGCGATTCGGTCGTGATTGAAGTGCATGACACGCTGGCGGCGTTGCAGCGACTCGGCCACGAGGTTCGCCGGCGATCCGGCGCGCGCGTCATCGCGATCACCGGCAGCGCCGGCAAGACCTCGACGAAGGAAATCACCGCCGAGTTGCTCGCGACCGAGTACGACGTCTACCGCAACCGCGGCAACCTCAATAATCACATCGGGCTGCCGCTGTCGCTGACCGAGCTCGTCCACGGACAGCAGATCGCGGTCGTCGAGCTGGGCATGAATCACGCCGGCGAGATTCGGACGCTGGTCGGGATCGCGGAGCCCGACGTGCGCGTGTGGACGAACGTCGGCGATGCGCACATCGGGTTTTTCGGATCGCGCGAGGCGATCGCCGCAGCCAAGGCGGAAATTCTCGAGCAGGCGACGACGGACACGCTCGTCGTGGCCAATGCGGACGATCCGCTCGTCATGGCGCACGTCTCGCGATTTCTTGGACGCCGCACGACGTTTGGCGAAGCCGCCGGCGCGGACGTGCGCGCGACGAACGTCGTCGACCGCGGCTTCGATGGAACGCGAGCCGACGTGGTCGCGGCCAGTCACCTGCTCAAACTCGACGTGCCGCTCCCCGGCCGCGCGCAGCTCTCGAACGTGCTCGCCGCCGTCGCCGTGGCGCTCGAGTTCCAGGTGCCGGTGTCAAAGATTGAAGAGCGTGTCGGCGGGCTCGCGCCTGTGGCGCGCCGGGGCGCGATGACGCGTCTCGCCTCGGGTGTGCGGCTCGTGGACGACTCGTATAACGCGAGTCCGGCCGCGGTGGCTGCAGCGCTGACGACGCTTGCGATGACGAAGACGAGCGGCCGTCGCATCGCCGTGCTGGGAGAAATGCTCGAGCTGGGCGATCACGCGCGGGCGTTGCACGAGAGCGCTGGCCGTACGGCCGCGAGCTCCCGTGTGGACGAGCTCGTCGTCATCGGCGGACCCGCGGCGGATGGGCTGGCGGAAGGCGCGGCGTCGGCCGGACTCGCCCGGGCGCGCATTCATCGCTTCGCCGACAGCGCGTCGGCGGCGGACGCTGTGGCTCGACTCGTCGCGCCGGGCGATCTCGTCCTCGTCAAAGGATCGCGGGGCACGCGCACCGATCTCGTCGCCGATCGATTGAAGAAAGAGGAGGCGTAGTGTTCTACCACCTCCTCTACCCGCTGCGCGATCAGTTCCACGTCCTCAACGTCGTCGGCTACATCACGTTTCGCACGGCCGCGGCGAGCATGACGGCGCTTGCGCTGAGCCTGGCGCTCGGGCCGTGGCTGATCCGCCGGCTGCGCGAATTCCAGATCGGGCAAGTGGTACGCACTGACGGTCCGGCGAGCCACAAGCCGAAGGCCGGGACACCGACGATGGGCGGTCTGCTGATTCTGGCGGCCGTGCTGGGCTCGACGTTGCTCTGGGCGGACCTCAGCAATCCGTACATCTGGATTGCGATGATCGCGACCGCGGCGTTCGGTCTCGTCGGATTTCTCGACGACTACCTGAAGGTGACGCGCCACAGCCATCACGGTCTCTTCATCCGCTACAAGCTTGCGGCGCAAGTGGTCGTGGCCCTCGGCGTCGGTCTGTCGCTGATGACGCTGGCCAATCACGAGCCGCCGCTCTACAACACGCGGCTGATCTTCCCGTTCTTCAAACGCTGGATTCCCGACCTGGGCTGGGCCTACGTGCCGTTTGCGATGCTCGTGCTCGTCTGCACGACCAACGCGGTGAACTTCACAGACGGGCTCGATGGCCTGGCCGCGAGCACATTCTCCGTGTCGGCGGCGACGTACACGGCGCTCGCATACGTCACGGGTCACGCCGTACTCGCCAACTATCTGCAACTCGTCCACTTCCCGACGGCCGAGCTCACCGTCTTCTGCGGCACGCTCGTCGGCGCGAGCCTGGGCTTTCTCTGGTGGAACGCGCATCCGGCCGACATCTTCATGGGCGATGTCGGATCGCTCGCCCTGGGCGGCGCGCTCGGCACGGTCGCGATTCTCATCAAACAAGAGCTGCTCCTGCCGATCGTCGGCGGCGTGTTCGTGATGGAGGGGGCGTCGGTCGTCATCCAGGTCGCCTCGTACCGGCTTCGCGGCGGGAAGCGCGTCTTCCGAATGGCGCCGCTACATCACCATTTCGAGCTCATTGGCTGGGCGGAGCCGAAGATCATCACGCGGTTTCTGATTCTCGCGATCATCTTCGGACTCTTCAGTCTCACGACGCTGAAGTTGAGGTAGCGATGGCCTTCAGCGTCAAGAATCAACGCGTCACCGTGGTGGGAGGAGGCCGGAGCGGTCTCGCCGCGGCGGAACTGCTCGTCGAGCGCGGCGCGCACGTGACGCTCGCCGACGCGCAAGCGGCGATCGACGGCGCGCGGCGGTTGAGCGATCTCGGCATTACGCTGGCGCTCGGACCGCACGTCGTGGACATGTTCACCGGCGCCGATTTGATCGTGCTCAGTCCCGGCGTTCCGCCCGATCAGCCCGCGATCTCCGCGGCGCGTCACGCCGGCGTCCCGGTCATCGGCGAAATCGAGCTTGCGTCCCGCTGGATTCTCGGCCGCATCATCGCGGTGACTGGCACCAAGGGCAAGTCGACGACGACCACGCTCATCGCCCGGATGCTGGAGAGCGCCGGGCTGCGCGTGACGGCGGGCGGGAATCTCGGCACCGCGCTCAGCGCGCAGGTCGCGGTTTCGACCGCCGATACGATCCACGTCGTCGAGGTCAGCAGCTTTCAGCTCGAGACCACCGAGACATTTCACCCGTGGATCTCGGTGCTGCTCAATCTCTCGCCCGATCACCTCGATCGACACGCGTCGTTCGAAGAGTACGCGCGCGCAAAGGCGCGCATTTTCGCGAATCAGACGACGGCGGACTGGGCGGTCGTCAACGCCGACGATCCGGCGTCTGCGGCGCTCGCGCGCGACGGGCGCGCCACGCGCCTCGACTTTTCGCTCGAGGTGCCGCTCACGTCGGGTGTCACGATTGCCGACGGCGTTGTCGTCCGCCGCGAATCGAGCGGCACGACGGCGTTGTTCCCGACGGCGTCCGTCAGGCTGCCGGGCCGGCATTTGCTCGGCGACGTCTTGGCGGCGGCCGCCGTCGCGTCGATCGCCGGGGCGTCACCGGTCGCGATGCGGCGCGCAGTGGAGTCCTTCACCGGGCTCGAGCACGCGCTCGAGCGCGTCGCCGAGATCGAGCACGTCTCGTTCGTCAACGACTCGAAGGCCACCAACATCGCGTCGGCCGGTCGCGCGATCGAGAGTTTCGAATCGAAACTCGTCGTGATCATGGGCGGACGGTACAAGGGCGGACGATTCGAAGACCTTCGCGAGCCCGTGCGCGCGCGCGTGGACGCGATCGTCGCGATCGGTGAAGCCGCGCCGCTGATCCACGCGGCGCTTGCCGACGTCGCGCCGGTGCGCGACGCGCGCTCGATGACCGAAGCGGTGCGCATCGCGTTCGCGCTCGCACGTCCGGGCGGCGTCGTCCTGCTCGCGCCCGCGTGCTCGAGCTTCGACATGTTTCGCGATTATGCCGAGCGGGGGATGGTGTTCAAGAACGAGGTCAAGCGGCTCGAGATGGATATGAGCGGAGAAAGGCATTGACGGCGAATTGAGAAGTCCTGGGTGAGCTGAGAAGTCCGGTGTACGAGAGAGAGATGAGCGGTGAGCAGTCATCAGTTCGGGTCCGGCGATGAGGGGCCGGCCGCTGGGAACACAAGCCGCCCCGGCTTGTGAGGTTGGTGTCCTTGTCCACCCCGGCTGATGACTGCTGACCGCTCATCAGGGCGGCCGGCCCTTGGACCGGCCGCGGGACGCGGGCGGGCTGCCGAAGATGTCGGCCCGCCTCGCACGCACCTTTAGACCGGAAGGCGGAGAGTATGGCGCGAACGCTCAAATCCGACAAGACGCTGTTTTTGGCCACCCTGCTGCTCGTCGGCGCCAGCGTGGTGATGGTGTACAGCGCCTCCGCGCTCCAGTCGATGGACAAGTACCAGACGCCGGTCTACTTCCTGTTGAAGCAGCTCGCGTGGGTCGTGATTGGCCTCGTGCTCATGCTGGGCGCGATGCGCGTGGACTATCACGAGTACCGCCGGCCGGCGCTGATCTGGTCGTTGCTCGGCGTGACCGTTGCGGGTCTGATGGCCGTCTTCTTCTTTCCCAAGATCAACGGCACGCACCGCTGGGTGTCGCTGGGCTTCGCCTCACTGCAGCCGTCGGAGCTCGCGAAGCTCGTGGCGATCTTTTTCACCGCGGCGATCCTCGAGCGCCGCATGCATCGGATCAACGACATCGGCTACGCGATTCTGCCGATCGGCGTGATGACCGTCGTGCTCTCGACGCTCATCCTCAAAGAGCCGGACTACGGGACGACCGCGGTCCTCGTGCTCGTCATCGGCGCGCTGGTCTTCGCGGCTGGTCTGAGCTATCGCTACCTCATCGGCGCGGCCCTCGTGCTCCTTCCGACCGCGGCGGCAGGCATCTTGTTGTCCGGGTACCGCGCGGCGCGGCTCATGGCGTTTATCGACCCGGCGAAGTACGCGCTGAAAGAGGCGTTCCAGCTCAATCAATCGTTGATCGCGTTGGGATCGGGCGGCGCGCTTGGCAAGGGCATCATGGCCGGCGTCCAGAAGCTCTTCTACATCCCCGAGCCCCACACCGATTTCATCTACGCCGTCATCGGCGAGGAGCTCGGGCTCATCGGCACGACGGTCATCCTCGGGGCGTTTCTCGTGATCGCATGGCGCGGCCTGCGCACGTCGCTCGTCGCGTCGGACCGCTTCGGCTCATTTCTCGCGCTCGGCATCACGACGATGGTCGCGTGCCAGGCGCTGGTGAACATGAGCGTCGTGATCGGCCTGTTTCCGACGAAGGGCATCCCGTTGCCATTCGTAAGCAACGGCGGATCGTCGCTCGTGATCAATATGGTGGCGATGGGCATCCTGCTGAACATTTCCCAGCAGGGATCGGCGAACGCCGCCGCGGCCCTTGGCGCGACGACCGCGGGAGAGCTGGTGGGCGTCTGAATGTGTACGCGGGTGAGTGCGTGAATGCCGTCGGTCGATCGGCAGACCGGAGCAGCGCTGTCCGTCGTCATCGCGGGCGGCGGGACCGGAGGACACCTGTATCCGGGAATCGCCGTCGCGCGCGAGATCGTGCGGCGCGTGCCCGACGCACGCGTGTCGTTTGCCGGCACCACGCGAGGCATCGAGGCGCGCATCGTGCCGGCCGAAGGCTTCGCGCTCGACTTCGTCCGGAGCGCCGGGTTGAAGGGCAAGTCCATCGTCGCGCGCGCGCGCGGCGCGCTGCTGCTCTCGCTCAGCGCGTTCGACGCGTGGCGCATCTTGTCGAAGCGCCGCCCCCAGGTCGTGATCGGCGTCGGCGGGTACAGCTCCGGGGCGATCGTCCGGATCGCCGCGCTGCGCGGCATCGCGACGATGGTGCTCGAGCAGAACGCCGTGCCCGGCGTGACGAATCGGTTGCTGGCGTCGCACGTTCGCGCCGCGGCGGTCGCCTACGACGAGACGTTGACGCACTTTCACGGGAGGGGGTTTGTTGCCGGTAATCCAGTTCGCGCGGAGTTCTTCGGCGTCGATGGCGCCGCGTTCGGGCGGCACACACCGCCGCGGATTCTGATCCTTGGCGGCTCTCAGGGCGCGCACGTCATCAACATGGCCATGGTGGCGGCGGCGCCGGAGCTGGCACGCGAGTTCCCCGGTCTTGAAATCGTCCACCAGACCGGCGAACGGGACCTGGTCGCCGTGCGCGAGGCCTACGGGCGCGGCGGCATCGCGGCGCGCGCGGAATCCTTTCTGGATCCCGTCGCCCGTGAGGTGAGGGCGGCCGATCTCGTCGTCAGCCGCGCGGGCGCGACGACGCTCGCCGAACTGGCGGCGGCCGGACGACCGGCGGTGCTCGTACCGTTCGCGGCGGCGACCGACGATCACCAGCGGAAGAACGCCGAGGTGCTCGTGAACGCGGGCGCCGCGGCGATGATCCTGGAATCGGATCTCGCTGGCCCGGCGCTGGCGAAGGCCATTGCAGGGCGGCTCGCGGATATCGCACGGTTGGAGCGCATGAGCGCGGCCATGCGCGGGCTGGCGAAGCCGGATGCCGCCGCGAGGATCGTGGATCGCGTGCTCGAGCTCGCAGGGCGCGTGTCGTGAGCAAGGTGCGAAGGATTGGTTGGTGATGTGGTTTGGGCGAACGCGACGTGTGCACTTCGTGGGGATTGGCGGCATCGGCATGAGCGGCATCGCCGAGCTGCTGGCCAATCTCGGCTATCGCGTCAGCGGATCGGACGCGCGGCGATCGGACATCACCGATCGCCTCGCGTCGCTTGGCGTGACGATCTCGGTCGGGCACGAGGCCCGGCACGTGGCGGACGCTGACGTGGTGGTCGTGTCGTCGGCGATCGCCGCGGACAATCCCGAGGTCGTCGAGGCGCGCGCGCGACACATCCCGGTGATTCCGCGCGCCGAGATGCTGGCCGAGCTGATGCGCCTCCGCGTCGGCATCGCGATCGCCGGCGCGCACGGCAAGACAACGACGACGTCGATGGTCGCCTTGATGCTCGAGCGCGTCGGCCTCGATCCGACCGCCGTGATTGGCGGACGGCTGAGCGCGTTTGGCAGCAACGCGCGGCTCGGACAGGGACAGTTCATGGTGGTCGAAGCCGACGAGAGCGATCGGTCGTTTCTGCGCCTCTCGCCGGCGATTGCCGTCGTGACGAACATCGACCGCGAGCACATGGACGCGTACGGCTCGTTCGATCGCCTCGTCGACGCCTTTGCGGCGTTCGCGGGCCGCGTGCCGTTTTACGGCGCGGTCATCGCGTGCATCGACGATGGGCCGGTGCGATCCGTGCTGCCGCGCCTCACGCGCCGCACGATCACCTACGGATTTTCGGACGATGCGGATGTGCGCGGACTCGATCCGGTGACCGACGGCCGCTCCGGGCACTGCCGCGTGCGGTTCCGCGTGCCGGGTCTGCCGAACGGCGAAGGCCAGGGCGAGCTGCGGCTCGCGGTGCCGGGGCGTCACAATTTGCAGAACGCGCTGGCGGCCATCGCGGTTGGACTCGAGATCGGCCAGCCGTTCGATCGACTTGCCGCCTCGCTCGCCGACTTCCACGGCGCCGAGCGTCGCTATCAAGTGCGAGGGACCGAGCGCGGCGTGACGGTGGTCGACGACTACGGTCATCATCCCGCGGAGATCGCCGCGGTTCTGCGCGCGGCTCGCGACGGCCGGCCGTCGCGCATCGTCGCCGTGTTTCAGCCGCATCGTTATACGCGAACGCGCGACCTGCTCGACGACTTCGGCCCTGCGCTCGCGCTCGCGGACGTCGTCGTGCTCACGGACATCTACGCGGCGGGCGAGGCGCCGATTCCCGCCATCACGATCGAGCGGCTCGCTGATGCCGTGCGCGCTCACGCGAAGGACGTCGTCGTCGTGAAGCGATTGGATGACGTGCCGGCGGCCGTCGCCCGGCTCGCGAAGCCCGGCGATCTCGTCGTGACGCTCGGGGCCGGATCGATCGGTACCACGCCCGATCGTCTGCTGAAGGCGCTCGGCGGCGCGGAGGTGGCGTCGTGAGCCGCGCGAACGCCCGGCGCGGCCTGCCGGTGATGACGGCCGGCGTGGCGGCGCCTGCCGATCGCCGCTTCAAACGACCCGACGTTCGGCCGGCCCGGCGGCGGCGCCTCGGCCAGCTCGCGCTGCGCGCGGCAAGGGTCGTGCTCGTTGGCGCGCTCGTGCTGGGCGCGGGCGCCTGGGTCACGCACGAGATGCTCGGGTCGCGACTTCTGTCAGTGAGTCATCTCGTCGTGCGCGGCAACACGCGGCTTTCGACCGACGAGGTGCAGATGCTGCTCGACGGTATGACCGGGCAGAACATCCTGCGCGTGGATTTCGCCGATTTCCGGAAGCGATTGATGGATTCGCCGTGGGTGGCCGACGCGACGCTGTGGCGCGTGCTGCCATCGACCGTGGGCGTCGAGATCGTCGAGCGGACGCCGATGGCCATCGCGCGCTTCAATCAACAGTTGTACCTGGTCGACGATAAGGGCATCATCATCGACGAGTATGGACCGCAGTATCAGGCGTTCGACCTGCCGCTCGTCGACGGGCTCGTGCGGGCGCCGTCGGGTGCTGCCGACACGACGGTCAACCCGGCGGGCACCGCGGTGACGGCCCGGTTCATCGAGGCGCTGCGAAGCGACGCCGACCTGCGCAAGCGCGTGTCGCAGATCGACGTCAGCGATCCGCGCGACGTCATCGCGCTGCTCTCGGATGGGCCCACGCTGATTCACCTGGGCGACACGAAGTTCGTCGAGCGCCTCCGTACCTACCTGGAGCTGGCGCCGACGCTCGCGCAGCAGTTCGCGGACGTCGATTCCGTCGATCTGCGATTCGACGAGCAGGATCGACCGCTTGACGCCGCCGCGGATCCGACAGCGCCGCAGACGGTGGTCGTCAAGGCGAAGGGAAGGGTGATAGCGAAAGTCGGGAAGTCGGGAAGTCGGTAAGTCGGGGAAGTCGGTGAGTCGAGAAGTCGAGAAGTCGAGAAGTCGAGAAGTCGGGAAGTCAGGAAGTCGGGAAGTCGGGAAGTGCACGTCATGGCTCGTGGAGTTGACCGGGCCGCACCCAGCTGGCGTGACGAGGGCGTTCATGGCGCGAAGAGAGCGATATCTAGTCGGGCTCGACGTCGGCACGTCGAAGGTGTCGGCCATCGTCGGCGAGGTGATGGACGATGGCGGGCTCGACATCATCGGCATCGGGCTGGCGGAGTCGAAGGGCATCCGCCGCGGCGTCGTCAACAACGTGGATTCCGCGGCCGAGGCGATCAAGCGCGCGCTCGACGAGGCGGAACTGACCGCCGGCATCGAGATCGACAGCGTGTACCTTGCGCTTTCGGGCGCGCACGTGAAGGCGTTCAACAGCCGGGGCGTCGTGGCCGTGGCCGGGAGAAACCGCGAGATCACGCGCGAGGATGTGAAGCGCGCCATCGACGCGGCGCGCGCCGTGGCCCTGCCCGGCGGCCGCGAGATCCTCCACGTCTTACCGCAGGATTTCGTCGTCGACGATCAGGACGGCATCGCCGTGCCGGTCGGAATGACGGGAAGCCGGCTCGAGGTCAACGTCCACGTTGTCACCGGCAGCTCGTCGTCGATGCAGAACATGGTGGCGTGCGTGAATCGCGCCGGCGTCGAGGTCGTCGAGACGGTGCTCGAGCAGCTGGCCTCGAGCGAGGCCGTGCTCACGCCGGACGAGAAGGAGCTGGGCGCCGCAATTATCGACGTCGGCGGCGGCACGACGGATTTCGCCGTGTTCGAGCGGGGCAGCCTGTGGCACACCGGCGTGCTCGCGATCGGCGGCGATCACTTCACCAACGACATCGCCGTCGGCCTCAGGATGCCGATACCGGACGCCGAGCGGCTCAAGCGGCGATCCGGCTGCGCGCTCACGTCGCTCGTGCCCGAGGGCGAGACGATGGAAGTGGCGAGCATCGCGGGGCGCCGCGCGCGCGTCATGCCGCGTCGCGTGCTGTCGGAGATCTTGCAACCGCGCGCCGAAGAAGTCTGTCACCTCTTGTGGGACGAGATCCGGCGCGCGGGTTACGAAAAATCTCTCAACTCGGGGCTCGTACTGACCGGCGGTGGTGCGATGCTAGAGGGCATGGCGGAGATCGCCGAGCAGATTTTCGACATGCCGGTCCGCCGCGCGGCGCCCGAAGGTGTCGGTGGTCTGGCCGATCACGTCAACAACCCGGCATTCGCGACGTCAGTCGGACTCGTCGTCTACACGCATCGGAACTTGCTCAGCGAGCCGATGCGCGTGGGGGCGGGTACGATCGGCCGGCTGACTGGACGTCTGCGCACGCTGTTCAAGGAATTCTTCTAGACCCAGGTCGCACGTTTCGAGGAGACGCACAACGATGGACGCTCGACACACCACGGCTCGCCCCTCAGACAAACTCCGGATCCTTCTGGACGAGACCGTCGTCCGGGCCGGCGCCCGAATAAAAGTCATCGGTGTCGGCGGAGGGGGCGGCAACGCGGTCAACCGCATGGTCACGGCTGGGTTCGGGGACGTCGAGTTCATCGTCGCAAATACGGATCAGCAGGCGCTGCAGAACAACGCCGCGCCGATCAAGCTGCAAATCGGCGCGCAGCTGACGAAGGGTCTCGGCGCGGGGGCCGACCCGAACGTCGGGCGCGCGGCCGCGCTCGAAGACACCGACAAGATCCTTGAAGTGCTCACCGGCGCCGACATGGTCTTCGTGACCACCGGGCTCGGCGGCGGCACCGGCACGGGCGCCGCGCCGGTCATCGCGAGTCTCGCCAACCAACTAGGTGCGCTCACGGT
>CAYQRM010000063.1:0-15978 GCA_964419785.1 uncultured Solibacteraceae bacterium
ACGGTCGCGATTCTCTGTCTCGGCTTTGGCGTCGGCCTCAACACCACAATTTTCAGCATCGTCGACGGAGTGCTGCTCAAGCCGTTTCCGTACCACGACCCGGACCAGATCGTAAACGTCGCCGGGACGAATCAACGGTCAGGCATCTCGCAATCGGCGGTCTCGTACCTCGACCTGCGCGATCTCCGCGAGGCGAATCGATCCTTCAGCGAGATCGGCGCCGTGCAGACGCGCAGCCTGACGATTGCCAATGCGGGCGTCGAGCCCGAACGATACGTGGGCGGCGCGGTGTCCTGGGATCTGTTTCCGCTGCTCGGCATTGCGCCAGCCGTCGGCCGTGGGTTTTCGGCGGAAGACGATCTGCCCGGTGGCGGTGGCGTCGTGCTGCTGAGCGACGCGGTGTGGACGACGCGATATCACTCGGATCCGAACGTGGTCGGGCGGACGGTGCTCATCAACGGTGTGCCGACCGTTGTGGTCGGCGTCATGCCGCCGGGCTTCGAATTCCCGCAAAACCAGAAGTTGTGGGTGCCGCTGGCGCCCTTTGCATCAAACGACGCACGCGACGCGCGGAGCCTGCTCGCATTTGCGCGGACGAAGCCTGGCGTCACGCTCGAGATGGCCTCGGAAGACGCGGCGGCCATCGGCTCGAGACTGGCGCAGCAGTATCCGGCGACGAACGAGTCATGGAACATGCGGCTGCTCACGATGCGTCAGCGGTTCATCCCGCCTGACGTCACGCTCGTAATCTGGCTGATGATGGCCGGTGTCACGCTCGTGCTGCTCATCGCGTGCTCGAACGTCGCGAACCTGCTGCTTGCGCGTGCGTCGGCCCGCCGGCGCGAGATCGCCGTGCGCACCGCGGTTGGCGCCGCGCGCGGTCGCGTCATCAGACAACTGTTGACCGAGAGCGTCGTGCTCGCACTCGCGAGCGTTCCGCTCGGCATCATGCTCGCGGAAATCGGCACGCGGTTGATCGCCGCCGACATGCCGCCCGATTCAGTGCCGTACTACATCCACTGGGAGATGGATTGGCGATCGCTCGGATACGCGGTGCTCGTCGCCGTCGTGACGGCCGGAGCGTTCGGGTTGTTCCCGGCGTTGCAGATGACGCGCGGCAATCTGCACGAGAGTCTGAAGGAGGGCACTCGCGGCAACAGCGCGCGGCGGTCCGTCCTTCGCAGCACGCTCGTCGTCATTCAAGTTTCGCTCGCGCTGGTCGCTCTCGTCGGCGCGCTGCTGTTCGTGCGCACGTTTCAGAATCTCGACGGCTACGATTTCGGCTTCGACGTCAGGCCGCTGATGACGATGCGATTTGCGCTGGCAGGCGCGACCTACGATCCGACCGACTCGAAGCTGCGCCGCGTCGAAGACATCCTCGCGCGCGTCGAGGGGGTGGCCGGCGTCCAGAGCGCGTTCGTGTCCAATTACGTGCCGCTGTCGGGCGGAGGCGGCGGCGGCGAAGTCGTCATCGAAGGGCGGCCCGAGGAGCATGGGTCGCAGGCACAGATCACATTCATCGCCGTCACCCCGCACTACCTCAAGACGGTCGGGACGCCGCTCGTCGCCGGTCGGGACTTCACGGACGCCGAAGGCGTGTCGCACACGACGGTGGCAATCGTCAATCAGGCGATGGTCAAGCGCTTCTGGCCGGACGGCGTCGCGATCGGCCGGCGCTTTCACATGCGCTATCCGGACGAGGGCGGCAGTTGGTTCACCGTGATCGGCGTCGTGCACGACAGCCGGCTCTACGGCGTCGATCCGCAGAACGACTCGCCGGCGCCGGCGGCCTTCGTGCCGTACGCCTATCAGCAGCAGTTCCTCGCCCAGGGACTGACGATTCGCGTCTCAGGCGATCCGGCGTCGATCACGGCGGCCGCGCGCGAGGCGATTCACGCCTCGGATCCCAACGTTCCGATCTATCAGGTGCGGACGATGGACGAGCAGCGGCGGCTCGACTACTGGCAGTACGGACTCTACGGCTGGATCTTCGGCACGATCGGCATCGTCGGCATGGTGCTCGCCGGCGTCGGATTGTATGGCGTGCTTTCGTACTCGGTTGCCCAGCGCACTCAGGAAATTGGCGTGCGCGTCGCGCTCGGCGCGGGCCGCCGCGAGGTGATGACGCTCATCGTCGGCTATGGCCTCATCCTCGCCGGAATCGGCATCGTCGTCGGCCTCGTGCTCGCGCCCGTGAGCACGTGGCTCGCGAAGAGCCTTCTCTACAACGTGAGTCCCTTCGATCCGCTCACGTTCCTCGCGGTCGCCGCGTTCTTGGTGTTGGTCGCAATCGTCGCGAGCTGGCTGCCGGCGGTTCGGGCCACCCGCGTCGATCCTTTGACGGCGCTCCGCGGGGAGTGAAGGAGTTCCCGCGTCGTCCGGAGTCCTGGGGCCGGGGTCCGGGGTTCCGGCGTCGTCCGAGGTCCGGAGTCCGGGGTCCGGAGTTCACGCGTCGTCCTGGGTCCGGGGTCCGGAGTCCGGGGTTCCGGCGTCGTCCGGGGTCCGAGGTCCGCAGGGTCCGGCGTCGTCCTTAGTCCGCGGTCCGACGTCCAGGGCCCGATTGACTCCGCTCCTTGGCGTGCCGAGACGCTCGAGCGTTGCGTCGGCTGTTCCGACGAGTAAAAGGCACCAGGCTTTGTTGCCAGGCCAGGGTCGTCCTCTTCGAGGCCTCGCCGAGTACAAACGCGCGCGCGCAATCGTCCGCAGTGAAATAACGGCGGTCGATGCCATCGGTCAGCCGACCGACGGCTTCACTCAGCGATGCCAGTGCGATTGACAGAAACTGCACGATCTCTCCTGCCAGAAATCGGCTGAAGCCTTCGCGGATATTCATTTCATTGCTTGCCGCTGATTCCATCAGCTGACTGCGAAACTTCCAGTCCTGCTGAGCCTGCGGGCTCCCATCTACCAGGCGGTACACTTCGAGCTTGAACTCGCGAGCTCGGTGGTAAGCACGAAGGTCATCGAGATTCTTGATTCCCATATCGCACGCGTACGCACGCAGCGTTCCAGCCTGCGGCCGGTGGTTCGCCTGGAATTCCGAGGGCCGCCGAAGTTTCTGCAACCGTACACGGTATCGAGGATCGCAATTTCTGAAGCGCCGGTCTGAACCGCGGGCGAAGTGTTACTAGACCGTGAAGGTCCTGGGTCCGAGGTCCGGGGGCCGAGGTTCCGTCGTCATTCCGGAGTCTGGAGTCCGAAGTCCGCGGACCCCAGACGACGCCAGAACTCCGGACCCCGGACCCCGGACCCAGGACGACGCGGGAACTCCGGACCTCGGACCTCGGACCCAGGACGACGCGGGAACTCCGGACCTCGGACCCCGGACCCAGGACGACGCGGGAACTCCGGACCTCGGACCCCGGACCCCGGACGATGACATTCTACGATTCCCTGAGCACGATGATCGGATCGACTCGTGCGGCGCGCCATGCCGGAATAAGGCACGCCGCCGCAGCGACGAGCGCGATGACGATTGTGACGACGGCCATCGTGGTCGGATCGTTTGGCGCGACGTTGAAGAGCAGCGTGCGCAGCACGCGCGAGAGACCGACGGAAGCGACGAGACCGATGACGAGGCCCGCGATGCTCAGGGCGAGGCCGCGCATGAGGACCGATCGCAGGATCTCCGCGCGGTCGGCGCCGAGCGCCATGCGGATGCCGATCTCCTGGTGCCGCTCGGCGACGAGATACGAAAGAATTCCGTATGTGCCGATGGCGGCGAGGACGAGCGCGAGGCCCGCGAACACGCCCAGCAGCAGCGTCATGAATCTCGGTCGCGCGACGCTCGCGTCGATCACATCCTCCATCGAGCGCATCTTGATCAGCGGCAGCGTCGGATCGAGCTCCTGTACGGCGCGGCGGTAGAGCGGCGACAACCGATCGAGCGGCAGCGTCGACCGGACGACGACGTTCATCTGGTTGTAGGCGTACTTCACTGCGCGCGGCAGCTGATCGTTGAGCAAGTACAGCTCCGTGCCGGCTTGCGCGCCGACGCCGCCTTGCTTGACGTCCTTCAGCACGCCGACGATCGTGAAGTACGGCGAATTCGGACCCTCCTTACCGTTGATGAGCAGGCGCTGGCCGATTGGATCCACGTCCGAGAGGAACTTCTGCACGAGCGCTTCGTTGACGAGCACCACCGGCGGGCCGCCGGTGTCGGCCTCGTCGAACGATCGGCCCTTGACGACGGGGATCCCCATCGTTTCGGGGTAGCCGAGCGTGACGGACTGCCAGAAATCGACGTTCTCGATCGGGAGCGTGTTCGGCGGCCGGTTGTTGGGGATGTGCTCGAAATCGGTGTCGTTGGCGTTGACGTCGCGCAGCGGCGGGAGGCCGTTCATCGCGGAGACGGACGCGACGCCGGGAATCGCGCGAATCTTGTCCGCCAGCTGATCGAAGAAGGCGGCCTGGTGCGCCGCGTCGTACGACGCCCGGGGCAGCACGATACCGAACGTCGTGAGCTGCGCGCGGTTGAACCCGACGTCGACGCGCATCAGATTGAAGAAGCTCCGGATGAGCAATCCCGCGCCGATGACGAGCAGCACGGCGAGCGCGACTTCGCCGATGACGAGCGCGCTTCGCAGCCGCGCCCGCGCGCTGCCCGTGCTCGAGCGGTTGCCGGAATCCTTGAGCGCGCGACCCACGCGATCGCGTCCGAGGTGGAAGAGCGGGACGATGCCGAAGATGAGCGCCGTGACGCCCGCCACGCCGAGCGTGAACGTCATGACGGTCCAGTCGAGTGCGACTTCCGTTGACCGCGGAATCGCCGTCGGGTTGACGGACATCAGCAATTTCAATCCGCCCCACGCGAGCGCCCAGCCGACGAGCGCGCCCGCGACCGACAGCACGAGACCTTCGGTGATCAGCTGACGAAGCAGCCGCCAGCGCGATGCGCCAAGCGCCGATCGCACGGCGTACTCGCGCATCCGTGAATCCGCGCGCGCTATGAGCAGGTTCGCGAGATTCGCGCACGCGATGAGCAACACGAAGCCCACCGCGACTTGCAGGACGACCAGCGCGAGCCGGACCGAGCCGACGACATCCTCCTTGAGCGGATCGATGCGGAAGCGATGCGTGGTCAGATTGGGCACGTGCGTGTTCGGCGCGAACGTCGCCCACTGCCTGAGCAGCACTTCGAGATCCGCCCGCGCCGCGGTCACGCTGACGTTCGGCTTCAGCCGGCCGATGAGGTAGAAGCCGTGGCTGCCGCGGCTGTTCGGAAAGGTGCTCGGATCAATGGTGAGCGGCCGCCAGATTTCGATCTTCTCGTCATGCACGTCGTACCCGCGCGGCATGATGCCGACGACGCGCTGCGACACGTTGTTGACCTTGATCATCTGATTGAGCACCGCGGGATTGCCGGCAAACGATCGCTGCCAGAGCTCCCACGAGAGAATGACGACCGGCTCGGCGTGCGGTACGGAGTCGGCTGGCTCGAACCAGCGGCCGGCCATCGGCGGCACGCCGAGCGTCGGCATCAGCTCCGGTGTGACAAGGCCGTCGACGACGCGCGCGGGCGGGTCGACGCCGAGATTCACCTCGTCCGCGCGGTAGGCGCCGACCGACACGAACGAATGATTATGGTCGCGGTACTCGACGAACTCCGGCATCGAGACCCAGAACTGATCGAAGCCGATTTGCGGGAACTGGCTTGTGATGAGCTCGAGCTCGCTCGGGTGTGGATACGGCAGAGGCCGCAGCACGACGGCGTTGAGCACGCTGAAGACGGCGGTGTTGGCGCCAATTCCAAGCGCGAGCGTGACGACGACGATGAACGTGAACGCCGGTTGGCGCCGCAGCGCACGGATCGCGTATCGAACATCCTTGCGGAAGTTGTCCATGAGTCCCTCGACCGTTCCCTGTGTGGCGACGAGCCGATCGGGATCGAGGCTCGACGCGATGAATGTCTGCCGCTCTTGCCGCCGCAGCGCGATCGCCGACGAGAGCGTGTCCGCGATCAGATGCGCCCAGGCCGCACCGGCGCCAAGCCGCCCGCCTCTGGCGCGCGCGTCGTCGAGACAGGCGATGGCCGTGTCTTCGAGGTCGCGCCCCGCTGCACGCCGAAAATCCTCCGGAAGCGCCCGGGCGATCAGGCGGTACGCGCGTCTCGAGCCCGTCCCGTGCATGCTCACGCCTTCCTGAACAACCGCCGCTCGCGCGCGACGTCGACGAGCGCGGCGAGCCGCGCCGCCTCAGCCGCGCACGCGCGGCGCCCTGAGGGAGTCAGACGGAAGTAGCGCGGGCTTCCCGCCTCGGGCGTCCCCGGGCCGGCCGTCTCGGCGATCAGCCCCTCGCGCTCGAGCCGCTGCAAGTTGCGATAGAGCATTGCCGGCCACAGTCGAATGGCGCCGCCCGATCGCTCGAGCACGTCGTGCATGATGCCGAGCCCGTGCAGATCGCGATCGGCGAGCGCCAGCAGAATCTGGAAGAGATGCGGAGGCAGCGGAGCAGCGGCGCGTGGCATGGTCTCGGACGAATATATATCTTGAGAGATAAATACGACAGCGCGTTCGCGCGGTTCCCGCTCGCGCCAGCCGCGATGCTAGACTCTGTCCGATATCGGTCAAGGAGCCGCGCACGATGACACGCCGCCCGCATTTCTCGGTTTTCGTTTCGCTCGCCGCGCTCGGGTTCGTCGTCGCGCTCGTTCCAGTGGGCGCGCAGGATCGCTTGTCGTCGATGCCCGGTTTCGACCAGTACTCGAAGATGAGCCCGCAAATCTCCGGCGCCTGGACGAGCGGCGCGCTGACCGGATCGTGGGCCGCCGATGGGCGGAGCTTCACGTACGCGAGAGGGGGCATGTCCTATCAGTTCGATCTCGCAACGCTCAAAGCCACGGAAGCCGGACCGGTGCCTGCGGCTCAGGGGGCGCAGGGGCGTGGCCGTGCGGGCGGACCGCCCGCTGGACAGGCCGCGCCTCCCGCGGCCCGTGGTCGCAGCGGCGGGCTCGAGCAGCAGCAGATGCAGATGACGGACTCCGCCGTCGCCGGCTGTCCGAACGCCAGTGCGGCGCGCGGCCGACAAGTCGATTGTGAGATCTCACCCGACGGGAAACTGAAGGCGTTCTATCGCGATCGCAACTTGTGGATCGCGAACTTCGACGGCACGAACGAAAAAGCGATCACGACCGACGGCAGCGAGAAGACTCGCGTCAAGTACGGCACGGGCAGCTGGGTCTACGGTGAAGAGCTCAGCCAGACGACGGCGATCTGGTGGGCGCCCGACAGCACGCGCGTCGGCTACTACCGCTTCGACGAAGGTCAGGTCAAAGACTTCTACCTGCAGATGAACCAGACGGCGATTCAGGACGCGCTCGACGTCGAGGCCTATCCGAAGCCCGGGCAGCCGAATCCGATCGCCGACATCTTCGTCTACAACGTCGCCGCCGGCGCGTCCACGCACCTCGACATTCGCGACGGCAAGCCGTTCTCGAACGACGTCGTCGGCCACTACGCGTACAACGTACGCTGGTCGCCTGACGGGACGGAGCTCTTCGTCAACCGCACGAACCGCCGTCAGAACGTCATGGAGTTTGTCGCCTGCGCGCCCACGACGGGCAAGTGTCGCGTCGTCATTCATGAGGAATGGCCGACGGGCTGGGTCGAGAACCGCCCGCAGATGCGATTGCTCTCCGACAACACGCGCTTCATTTGGGAGTCGGAGCGAAACGGATTCACCAACTACTACCTGTACGATTTGACCGGCAAGCTGATCAACCCGATCACGTCGCACGCGACGTTCGAGTCGGCCGCCATCGTCAAGGTCGACGAGCCAGCCAACGTGATGTTCTACATGGCGCGCGACGGCGACAACTACATGAAGCTGCAGCTCCACCGGGTCGGTCTCGACGGCAAGGGCGACGTGCGCCTCACCGATCCGAAGTTCAATCACAGCATCGGCGCGTGCAATTCTGGCGGCGGCGGACGCGGCGGCGGCGGACGCGGCGGTCCCGGCGGCGGCGCGGCGTCTTGCGGAATCTCGCCGGACAACAAGTACTTCATCGATGTATATCAGACGCACGATCAGCCGCCGGCGACCGAGCTGGTCGACGCCACGACCGGCAAAGTTGTCGCCGAGCTCGCGAAAAGCGACATGACGAAGTACGACCAGATTGGATTCAAGAAGGCCGAGCAGTTCACCTTCAAGGCGGCCGACGGCAACACGACGCTCTACGGCGAGATCAGTTTTCCCTCGAACTTCGATCCGTCGAAGAAATATCCCACGCTCTTGTCGGTCTACGGCGGGCCGGCATCCGGCAGCAACGTCCCTACGGAGAATTTCTCCGGTCCGAGCTCGATGGCGGAGTACGGCTTCCTCATCCTCAGCCTCTCGTCGCGCGCGGCGCCCGGCATGGGCAAGAAGGTGCTCGACTCGATTTATTTGAAGCTGGGCGTCACCGAGATGGACGACATGGCGCAAGGCGTGAAGGCGCTGTGGAATCGGCCGTACTTCGACAAGGACCGCGTCGGCATCTTCGGCACGTCGTACGGCGGCTACACGGCCGCGACGATGATCCTGCGCCATCCGGAGGTGATCGCCGCGGCATCCGCGTCGTCGCCCCCGACGTCCTGGTACAACTACGACAGCATCTACACCGAGCGGTACATGTGGATTCCGCAGGAGAACAAGGATGGCTACGAGGGCGGCAGCGACATGAACTTCGCCAAAGACCTGCGCGGCCGCTTGCTGATCTACTACGGAACCGCGGACAACAACGTCCATCCGAGCAACTCGCTGCAGCTCATCACGGCGTTGCAGAGAGCCGGCAAGAGCTTCGAGGTGCAGGTCGGGCCCGACCGGCCGCACAGCGGCGTCAACCCGGACCGCATGATGGAGTTCTTCATCGAGAATCTCGTCATGCATCCGGAACGGCTGATGGCGCCGGCGAAGGCCGGCGGATGACAGGTTCCATCGCACTTTCCCGCGTATGAGGCTGGGAGAGTGCCGGCGGCGGCCACGGCTGATGCGCCGGCGTGGTCTGGGCGATAATGAAGGGAAGTGATGACCAGAACCCAACAAACCACGGCGCTGACCGTCGGCGCAATCATGGTCGCGGCGGCGCTGGGAATCGCGTTCGCGAAGCGGGCGGCCGACCCGGCAGGAAGCGTCCTTCCGATCAGCCGTCTCGGCGTCGCGTCGCTGACGTCCAGCCAGGGCGTCAAGATCCGCTTCTCGGACAAACCCGTGCAAGTGCCGGCGTTCTCGCTTCAGACCCTCAACGGCGAGACGATCACGCCGGAGAGCTTCAAGGGCAAGGTCCTGCTCATTAATTTCTGGGCGACATGGTGCGGCCCGTGCCGCGAAGAGATTCCGGAGCTCATCGCGCTGCAGGAGCACTACAAGGATCAGCTGGTCGTCCTCGGATTGTCGGTCGACGAGCGTCCGCCCGCGGACGTGAAAGCGTTTGCAGCCGCGCAATCGATGAACTACCCGGTCGCGATTGCCGACATGACGCTGCAGAAAGCGTTTGGCGGGATCACAGCCGTGCCGGCGACGTTCGTCGTCAATCCTGACGGCGGCATCGTCCAGCGGCACGTCGGATTGCTCGAACCGCAGATGACCGAGCAGGAGGTGCGTGTGTTGTCGCACTTGTCGAGCGCGGCACAGGTCGAGATCGTCCCGGACACGGGGCAGGTGCTGATCGCCAACGCCGCGTACGCGACGGAGATTCCCGGCGTCGATCTCAAGGGCGTGACGCCGGACCAGAAGGAAGCGATCCTCAAGCGGCTCAACACCGACAAGTGCACGTGCGGCTGCGACCGCACGCTCGCGCAGTGCCGCATCGAAGATCCGGCGTGCCAGACGAGCCTGCCGGCCGCGCAGAAAGTCGCGGCGGAGATCGTCGGCGGAAAGTAGCTGTCAGGGCATCATTCGCCACGCAGCGTGACGATCGGATCAACGCGCATCGCGCGTCTCGCGGGCACGACGGCGGCGGCGATCGCGACCACGAGCAGCGCCGCGGGCGCGGAGAGCAGCGTCGCAGTGTCGCGCGGCTGAATCCCGAACAGTGAGTGCGCCATCAGTGGTGCCGCGGCAAACGCCGCCGCGAGGCCGAGGCCGATGCCGCCGAGCGCGAGCGCGCCCGCCTGTGAGAGCACGAGCCGCACGATCTGCCAGGGGCGGGCGCCCAGTGCCAGTCGCACGCCGACCTCGACCGTGCGCTCTGACACGACGACCGCCATCACACCGTAGACGCCGACGGCCGCAAGCACGAGCGCGAGCGCGCCGAACACACCGACGAGCGTGAGGAGAAATCGGCGTTCGGAGACCGACTCCCGCCGGATCTCGGTCATCGCGCGCATGTCGTAGATCGGCGTCAGCGGATCGATGCTTCGCACGGCCGTTCGCACCGCGTCGGCGATCGCTAGGGGATCGCCGCTCGTGCGGACGACGACGAACGGCGCGACTGGGGGATTCTGACGCGCCGTGATGTAGAGCTCGGGCCTGGGCGTCTCCTCGAGACTGCCGTGCAGGATGTCGCCGATGACGCCGACGACCGTGAGCCACGCGGCCTGCGGGTTGTTACCCATGCGCACTCGTCGTCCGATCGGATCCTCGGACGGAAACAACCGCAGCGCCGCCGCGTGGTTGATCACGCACACGCCCGCCGCGGTTGGACCGTCGTCCACGGTGAACGTGCGTCCGCGCAGCACCGGAATGTCCATCGCGCTCAGATAATCGCCGACGGCTCGCCTGAACTCGACCTCGGGGAGCTGAGATGCTGCGACGTCGCGTCCTTCGACGGCAATTTGCGTCGTGACGTTCGTGCTGCCGAGCGGAAGGCGAGTGGTGCCGCCGGCCGCGAGCACGCCGGGAAGGGCCGTCAAGCGCGAGAAGAGGTCGTCGTAGTACGCGACGCGCGCGGCCGCCGATGTCGCGCGCGCCGGGACGTTGATCTGGAACGTCAGCAGCCGATCGGCGCGAAAACCCGGATCGACGCTCATCACCGCAATGAAGCTTCGCGCGAGCAAGGCGGACGCTGTTGTCAGCAGGACCGCCAGGACGATCTGCGCCGTGACGAGCGATGCGCGCAGCCGGCGTGCCGTGGGACCGGATGTCGACGTTCGGCCGCCGTCCCTGAGCGACTGATGCAGATCGCGCGCGATCGACACCAGCGCCGGAACGCTGCCGACGATGATGCCGGCCACGATGGTGAGCGCGAGGCTGAAGAGAAACACGCGCGCGTCGGGTCGAATCTCCGCGAGTCGCGGCATGTCGAGCGGCGCGGCCGCGACGACGAGTGGCACTCCGGCGTACAGCAGCACGCCGCCGATGATGCCGCCGGCCGCGGAGAGCACGAGACTCTCGACGATGGATTGCCGAACGAGGCGCCAGCGCGATGCGCCAAGCGCCGTGCGCAGCGCCAGCTCCCGCTCGCGGGCGAGGGCCTGCGCGAGCAGAAGGTTCGCGACGTTGACGAGGGTCATCAGGAACAGCACGGCGACGCCTGCGAGGAGCAGTCCAAGCGCAGGTCGCAGGCCGCCGACTGTTTGATCGAGCAGCGGCACCACCGTCGTCGTCCAGCCGTCGTTGGAGGCGGGATATGTCCTGGCGAGCGCCGACGCGACATTGGCAAGATCGGTTCGCGCCTCGCCGACGGTCACGCCGGGCTTGAGCCGTCCGATGAGTCCGAGCCCGCGAGCCTGTCGAGTCGGCTGGCCGTTCGCGTCCACGAAGAAACCGCCGGTGTATTGGAACGGTACCCAGACGTCCGCCGATGAGGACGTCGTGACGCCGCTCGGTCCGAGCATCGATCGGTACGGGAAGACGAAATCCTCCGGCATCACGCCAACCACCGTGTAGTCAGGAGTCCCGGAGATGGACACGCGCCGACCGATGATTGACGTGTCCCCGCCGTACCGACGCTGCCAGAACGCGTGGCTCAGCACGACCTCGTGAGGCGCGTTCGCGCTTTCGTCGAACGTGCGCCCGAGCGCCGCGGTGCGCCCGAGCAAGCGAAACATTCCGGCCCAGACGGAGAACGAGCGAATCGTGTCCGGTGCCGCGCCGTCGACGTACTGATCGGCGACGAGAAACGAAAGCATTGGCTGAACGTCGAGGAACGACGTCGAGCGTTCGCGAAAATCAATCGCGTCAGCGGGCGAGACAGGATTGCGATCGCGACCTTCGTGCGTGTTGTTGCTCCAGATCATCACGAGTTGATCGGCGTTCGCGTAGGGAAGGGGTCGCAGCAGCACGTGGTCGACGGCCGCGAAGATCGCGCCGCTCGCACCGAGGCCGAGCGCGATCGCGAAGACCGACGCGGTGGTGGTCGCCGGCGATCGTCTGAGCACGCGGAACGCGAATCTGGCGTCTGCCAGCCAGCTTTCGGATGTCATCGCGGATCTCCTTGCAGGTACGACCGTGTCGAAGCCGAGACGCTCGCGCGTGCCGCTGGCGACGAGGTCGATGAGACTCAGCATGCCGAAGGCGGCGAAGGCCAGCCGGCCGCGCCCCCGCGCGTCGCGCAGTCGAGCGTCGAAGACACGCGTCATGTCGTCCTCGAAGCGCTTCCGAAAGCGCCGCGGATAGACGCGCAAGCACGCGCGATAGAGGCGCACGATCATGGCTCGTTCGGCCCCGAGAGCAGCTTGCGCGCCCGCGCCGCTGCGACCTGATCGGCCAGGCGCTTGGCTTCGTCGCGCGCGACCTCTCGGCCTTTGTTCGTAATCCGGTAGTAACGCCGACGCTCGTCGTCGGACGTATCGCTGGGCGCGATGAGGCCGGATTCCTCGAGCCTGGCCAGCGCGCGATACAGCGTGCCCGTGCGAAGCGCCAGCAGGCCGGCGGTCCGCGATTCCACCTGCTGAAGAATTGCGTAGCCGTGGCGATCGCCGTCCACCAGCGCCAGGAGGATCTCGAATGAGATCGGTGTGAGCGGCAGCGCGGAGTCGGAAGCTTTGAACGGCATCAGCGGTCGAGCCTCGGCGTCATGCATTCATCATGCATGTATTCATGATGATGTCAAGGGGACTTGACGAAACGCGTTTATTAGCATTTAATCCGGATTGACGGATATATGTCGGCCTCGGCGCTGCCCATCCTCGATTCGCTCTCCGCGCTCGCGGACGCCACGCGGTGCCGCGTTCTGCGTTTGCTCGAGACGCACGAGCTGACGGTGGGCGAGCTCTGCAGCGTGCTGCAGATGCCGCAGTCCACGGTTAGCCGGCATCTCAAGACGCTCGGCGACGCGGGCTGGGTCGCATCCCGGCGCGACGGCACGAGCCGCTTTTACTCGCTCGCGCCCGAAACCAAGGACGATTCGCAGTCGCAGCTCTGGCAGCTCACGCGCCGCCAGCTCGACGGCCGGGCCGTGATCGATCAGGACGCGCGCCGGCTCGCGCGCGTGCTCGCGCGTCGAAGCGAAACGTCCCAGCAGTTCTTCGCCTCATCTTCGGGGCGCTGGGACCGGTTGCGCGAAGAACTGTTCGGCCGCGATTTCTCGTGGCAGGCCCTGGCCGGTTTGCTGCCGTCCAATTGGGTCGTGGGCGACTTGGGCTGCGGCACTGGCGCGCTTCTGACGACGCTCGCGCAATCAGTTGGACGCGTGATTGGCGTCGACGCTTCAGATGAAATGCTCGCGGCCGCGCGCGCGCGCACGGCCGATCTCGACAACGTCGAGCTGCGCCGCGGGTCGCTCGAAGCGCTGCCGATCGAGAACGACACGCTCGACGCCGCGACCATGATGCTGGTGCTGCACCACGTCGCGTCGCCCGGAGCCGCAATTGCCGACGCCGTGCGCGTTCTCAAGCCCGGCGGCCGGTTGCTCATCGTCGACATGGCGCCGCACGAGCGCGAGGAATATCGCCAGCAGATGGGACACGTCTGGCTGGGCTTCGCGCCTGATCAAATGAAGCGCTGGCTGCAACAGTGCGGGTGTTCTGGCGTGAAGATCTCGCCGTTGCCGCCAGCGACAGAAGCGCGCGGCCCGGCGTTGTTTGCGGCGACCGCAGAGAAGACTTAGAACTCAAGACTTGGAACTCAGAACGTTCAACGTGAAAACGCGACAAGGAGTCGTCGATGTCTACAGCAGTCAGTTCGACCGCACACGCGTTCGATGTGGCCCGCAAGGCGGGCCGTCAGCCCTATAAAGTTCGCGACCTCGCACTCGCCGAGTGGGGACGCAAAGAGATCCGCCTCGCGGAGCAGGAGATGCCGGGCCTGATGGCGCTGCGTGAGCGCTACGCCGGCAAGCGGCCGCTCGCGGGCGCGAAGGTCATGGGCTCGCTGCACATGACGATTCAGACCGCGGTGCTGATCGAGACGCTCGACGCGCTCGGCGCCGACGTCCGCTGGGTCTCGTGCAACATTTTCTCGACGCAGGACCACGCGGCCTCGGCCGTCGTCGTCGGCCGTCCGGAGACCGGCGGCACCGAAGCGCAGCCGCGCGGCATTCCGGTGTTCGCGTGGAAAGGCGAGACGCTCGACGACTACTGGTGGTGCACGAAGGAAGCGCTCGTGTGGCCCGACGGCACCGGGCCGACGCTCATCGTCGACGATGGCGGCGACGCGACGCTGTTCGTGCACAAAGCGTACGAATTCGAGAAGGCTGGGAACGTGCCCGCGTTCGATGAGGCGAACGACCCCGAAGAGTGGGGCGTGATTCTGCAGACGATTCGCGAGGAGCTGAACGCGCGTCCGGGCCTCTGGACGAAGGTCGCCAAGCGCATCCGCGGGGTTTCGGAGGAGACGACGACGGGCGTGCACCGGCTCTACGAGATGATGAAAGACGGATCGCTGTTGTTCCCGGCGATCAACGTCAACGACTCGGTCACCAAGTCAAAGTTCGACAACATCTACGGCTGCCGGCACTCGCTGCCGGACGGCCTGGCGCGCGCGACTGACGTCATGCTCGGCGGCAAGCTCGCCGTCGTGTTCGGCTACGGCGAAGTCGGCAAGGGCTGCGCGCAGGCGCTGCGGGGACAGGGCTGCCGCGTGGTGATCACCGAAATCGATCCAATCTGCGCGCTGCAAGCCGCGATGGAGGGCTACCAGGTCGTGCGGCTCGAGGACGTCATCGAGACGGCGGACATCTTCATCACGGCGACGGGCAACTTCAACATCATCTCGGCCGAAGATATGTCGCGGATGAAGGACAAGGCCATCGTCGGCAACATCGGCCACTTCGACAACGAGATCGACATGGCCGGGCTGAAGAAGGTGCCGGGCATCCAGAAGGTGAACATCAAGGCGCAGTACGACGAGTGGCAGTTTGCAGACGGCCACTCGGTGCTCATCCTCGCGGAGGGCCGCCTGCTCAACCTCGGCTGCGCGACGGGGCATCCATCGTTCGTCATGTCCGCGTCGTTCACCAATCAGGTGCTCGCGCAGCTCGAGCTGCACGCCAACGCTGAGAAGATCGGCAAGAAGGTGTTGATGCTGCCCAAGCAGCTCGACGAGGAAGTTGCCCGGCTGCACCTCGAGAAGCTCGGCGTGCACTTGACGAAGTTGACGGCGGAGCAGGCGAAGTACATCGGTGTGTCGGTGGACGGACCGTACAAACCGGAACACTATCGGTACTAGCGCGGATCAAGTTAGAAGTGCGAAGCCAGAAGTTGGAAGTTTCGGAGTGAGACTGAGCGGGCGGCGCAAACGATCGCGCCGCCCGTGGTGTTTTCGCGCGACAGACTCCCGGCCGAAAGGCTCGTCCAGTTACTTGACGACCTGCAGCCCGGTCACCGTACCTTCGGTGTTGTGCGCGAACCGGATCCCATAGACGCCGTCAGTGGACTTCAGTTTGCCGGCGCCGACGACGTCGGCCTTCGTGTAGCTTGCGACCTCGGTGCCGTTGATTGAGCACGACACCTTGTCGCCTTTCACCGACATCGCGATTTCCTGCGTCACCGGCTGGCCGGGCGCGGCGGCCTTGTGGACGGCGTCATTCGCCGTGCCGCGGCGACCGCCGAGAGCGAACGCCGTCGGCCCGAAGCCGCGCACGATGAACGTGCCGTTGCCGTACGCCTCGCAGTAGAGGAA
>CAYQRM010000064.1:0-1993 GCA_964419785.1 uncultured Solibacteraceae bacterium
TGCTCGCAGCAAGCGTGATCGGCCTCCTGGGTCTGTCTGCCGCCCAGGCACTGGCAACTCCGGTATATGTCCAGCCCCCAGTCTGGTCCGGGAATGGGACGAACGTCGGCAGTGGCTGGACGTCTCAAACGTTCCAACAGACCGGCTTCGTGGCCTTCGACAATTTCTCGTTCGCGACGACCACGACCATCAATCAGATATCGTGGTTTGGGATTTTCCTCGACAACAACCTCAACAACGCCGCACCGAACAGCTCTCGATGGGACGTGCTGATCGATAACAGCTCGGGTCCCGGTGGGACGCCTGGCGGCAACATCGGCGGCCAGTTGAATGCGGGCCCGACGCAGGCCATCGCCGGCACCGGGTTCTTTGGCGCGAGCCCGGTGACGATTTACGAGTACACGGCTCAGTTTCCAGCGTTCACCGCGCTCGCCGGCGTGACGTATTGGATTTCGCCCGTCAGCGTCGGCGCAGGTTCGTTCGATCCGTTCTTCTCGTGGATCCAGGGCACCGGCGGCGATGGCTCGACGCTGCAGGTCCAGCTCGCCAGCCAGGCCGTGACAGGTGAGTTCGTTCGCAGCGGCGATCGGGCGTTCACGCTCTCGACCGTGCCCGAGCCAGCGACGATCTCGCTTCTCGGCCTTGGGCTTGCGGGAATCGCCCTCCGCCGGCGGCGCGCCGCTCTCTGAGATCGCGCCATCAGAGAGAACAGCTGAAGCGCTCACTCGTCCCGCAGCGCGACGACGGGATCCACCCGCATCGCACGCCGGGCCGGGATGTAGCTCGCGACCATGGCCGTCGCAATCAGCATGAGCGGAACGGCGGCGAACGTCGCGATGTCGGTGGAGCTGACATTGAATAGCAAGCTCGCCATCACGCGCGTCAGCGCGGCCGCGAGCAGCAGTCCGAGAATCACGCCGGCGCCCGTCAGCTCCAGGCCCTGACGCAGAACCATGAGCAGGATCCGGCCTCGCGCCGCGCCGAGCGCCATGCGCAGGCCGATGTCGCGCGCACCTTGCGAGACCAGGTGCGAGATCACCCCGTACACGCCGACGACCGCCAGCAGCAGCGCAAACGCGGCGAACGCGCCCAGCATCACCGTCGAAAATCGCTGACGCGCCAGCGATCGTCCCATGCGATCGCTCATCGTCTGGACGTCGAAGACCGAAATCGTGGGATCCAGCTCGCGAAGCTTCTTGACCATCGCAGCGCCCACCGTGGCCGGGTCTGAGGACGTTCTCGCGACCTGGTAGCCGCCCCAGATTCCGGGACCATAGAAGACGATCCGTCCGTCGACATCGAGCCCGTACTGCTTCACCGTGCCGACGACGCCGACGATGGTCATCGGCTGTTTCGGATCGCCCCAGAGATGCTTGCCGATGGCGTCGCCGTTCGGCCAGAAGCGCTTGGCGAACTTCTCGTCGATGATGCACACCTGTTGCGCCTCCGCGGGAAGGTCGCCGTCCGTGAAGAACCGGCCTTGCATCAGCGGAATCTTCATCGTCCGGAAATAGTCGGGTGACGCGCTGCGCTGATCGACTTGCAGTTCTTGCCCTGGCGCCGGCGTCCAGCCTTCGATGTTGATTTCGCCCCAGCCGACCGACGAGGTGAACGGCAAGGACGAGACCGCGCCCCTTATCGTCACGCCGGGGACGGCGGCGAGCGCTTCGGCGATGGGACCGTAAAGAGCGAGCGACTCGGCGCGGCCGTGAATGGGACGCGCGCTCGGACCCACTCGCATCGAAATGACGCCGCCAGGCTCGAATCCCGGCGAGACTTGCTGCAAGCGCGCGAAGCTCCTGACGAGAAGACCGGCGGCGATCAACAACACGAGCGAAATCGCGACCTCGGCGACAACGAGCAAGCCGCGCAGGCGTCGTCGCGAGCTGCCGAATCCTCCGTCGCCTTGCGAGTTCCTCCCCCCGGCCTTGAGGGAGGTGTTGAGGTCGATTCTCGTCGCGCGCAGAGCGGGCGCCAGACCGAAGAGCACGCC
>CAYQRM010000065.1:0-5876 GCA_964419785.1 uncultured Solibacteraceae bacterium
TTCGTCAGGCCGTCGCCGCGGGCTTCGATCGCGTGTGGTGGACGATCGTCGACACGCACGTGTCGTCGCTCATCGCGGCCGCGTTCCTGTTCCAGTTCGGCACCGGGCCGATTCGCGGGTTTGCGACGACGCTGTTCTTTGGATTGATTTCGAACGTGTTCACTGCCGTGTTCGTTTCGCGCACGCTCTTCGAGCTGATTCTCTCGAGAAAACCGGCCGGCGCGACGCAACTGAGTATCTGACGGCCTGGAGCTCCTCGCATGCGCATTTTTTCGAATCCCAACTACAACTTTATTAAGTGGCGCTGGCACGCGCTCATTGCCTCGGTCGCCATCATCTGGGCGGGCGTGGCGAGCATGTGGGTGCGCGGCGGCCTGCCGCTCGGCATCGACTTCTCGGGCGGCACGGCGATCGTCCTGAAGTTCCAGCAGCCGACATCGGAGGACGTCGTCCGGAAGGCGCTCGACCCGGTCGTCGCCGACAAGGTCGTGCAGAAGTTTGGTGACCAGGCGTCGAACCAGATCATGGTGCGCCTGCCGATGGTGGCGGGCCAGGAGCAGGGCAACCTCGATGCGGGCGTCAATCAAGCGACGGCCGCGCTGAAGGCGGCCAACGTTCCTCCGTTTGACATCGTGAGCAAGGAGCTCGTCGGGCCGATTGTCGGCCAGGACCTCACGACGAAGGGCATCGCCGCCACGCTCTTCGCCCTCGGCGGCATTCTCCTGTACGTGGCGTTTCGCTTCCGCTTCACGTTCGCGGTGGGCGCGATCGTCGCGACGTTCCACGACATCCTGATCACGCTCGTGTTCCTGAGCTGGTTCCACTACGAGCTGTCGCTCAACATCATCGCGGCGATCCTGACGATCACCGGCTACTCCGTAAACGACACGATCGTCGTCTTCGACCGCGTGCGCGAGAACCAGAAGCTGGCGCGCCGGGAGCCGCTCGATCAGGTCGTCAACCGCAGCGTGAACCAGACGCTGGGCCGGACGATCATCACGTCGGGGTGCACGCTGCTCGCCGTACTCGCGCTCTACATTTTCGGCGGCGAGGTGCTGCGCGGTTTCGCGTTCACGATGCTCATCGGCGTCATCACCGGCACCTACTCGACGGTGTTCATCGCCGCGTCGATCGCGATCATCCTGAGCCGGCGCCCTCCGACGCAGATGTCGGCGCAGACAGGGAAAGTGGCGACGCAGCAGGCCAAGGTGAAGCGCGCGTAGCTGGGCAAAGGGTAAGAAGGGCAGAGGGCAAAGGGCAAAGGGCAGAGGGCAAAGGGCAGAGGGCAAAGGGCAGAGGGTAGAAGTCACACTTTCCGACTTCTCGACTTTCCGACTTCTCGACTTTCATGCTCAGCTGGCTGCGGCGCAGTTTCGTGACCGGTTTTTTCGTGACCGTGCCGCTCGTCGTGAGCGTGGTCGCGATTGTTTGGACCTTCCGGTTTGCCGATCGGATGACGAGCGGACTGGGAGAGCGGTGGATTGGCCGGCACGTGCCGGGGCTCGGGCTGCTCGCGACGGCGTTGATCGTGCTCATCGCCGGCGCCATCGGCAACAACGTGATTGGCCGCCGGCTCGTGCGGCGCGGCGAGGCCCTGCTGATGCAGGTGCCGGTGTTCCGCACCGTGTACGCGCCGGTCAAGCAGTTGATCGAGGCGTTTTCGCCGACCAACGAGCTTGGCTTCAAGCGGATGGTGCTCGTCGAGGATCCGGCGCGCGGGTTTGCGCTCGGGTTCCTGACGCGGGAGTTCACGGTCGATCGCGGACGCGGCCCGGAATCGTTTCTGGCCGTGTACCTGCCGACCAATCAGCTGTATCTCGGTCAAGTCGTCGTCTGCCCGCCTGAGCGGGCCACGTTTCCGGACATGACGGTGGAAGAAGGCGTGCGCGTGTTTCTGACAGGCGGCATGGGGTTGCCCGAGCACCTGCGCGCAAAACGAAGTGGGGAAGGGGATTGAGCGTGATGGTGGGGCGAGGCATGCGTGGAGTGAAGGCGCTGGTCGGGGCCGGCGCGTTATGGCTGGCGGGGGGCGCGTCGTTGCTGGCGGCCGGACAGCAAGCGGCGCAGGCCGCGGGCGGAGCGCACGCGAGCGGCGAAGCCAACCTCGTGCTGCCGCCGCTCGAGAACGTGACGTTCCTCGGCGGTATCGACGGGCACACGCTGCTGCTCTTCGGCCTGATCGTTTGTGCACTCGGCCTGGTGTTCGGCCTCGTCATCCGCACTCAGCTCAAGAATCTGCCCGTCCATCCGTCGATGCGCGAGATTTCCGAGCTCATCTACGAGACGTGCAAGACGTATCTCATCCAGCAGGGCAAGTTTCTGCTGATTCTCTGGCTGTTCATCGGCGCGATCGCCGGCATCTACTTCGGCAAGCTGGCCGAGACAACGGACGCCGCGGGCGCGGTCGTGTACGGCTACTCGCTGGCGAAGGTCGCCATCATCCTGCTCTTCAGCCTCGTCGGCATCGCCGGCAGCTACGGCGTCGCGTGGTTCGGCATCCGGGTCAATACCTACGCGAACTCGCGCACGGCATTCGCGGCGCTCGGCGGCAAGCCGTTCCCCTGCTACGAGATTCCGCTCAAGGCGGGCATGAGCATCGGGATGCTCCTCATCTCGGTCGAGCTCGTCATCATGCTCTTCATCCTCTTGTTCATCCCCGGCGATTACGCGGGACCGTGCTTCATCGGCTTCGCGATCGGCGAGTCGCTCGGCGCGGCGGCGCTGCGCATCGCCGGCGGCATCTTCACGAAGATTGCCGACATCGGCGCCGACCTGATGAAGATCGTCTTCAAGATCAAGGAAGACGACGCGCGCAACCCGGGCGTCATCGCGGACTGCACGGGCGACAACGCGGGCGACTCGGTCGGGCCGTCGGCCGACGGCTTCGAGACGTACGGCGTGACGGGCGTCGCGCTGATTTCCTTCATCCTGCTCGCCGTCAGCAGCCCGACGACGCAGATTCAGCTGCTCGTGTGGATCTTCGCGATGCGCATCGTCATGGTCGTCGCGTCGGGCGGGTCGTATCTGCTCAATGCGGTCATGGCCAAGGCGCAGTACGCGCAAGCCGACAAGATGAACTACGAGGCGCCGCTCACGCGCCTCGTCTGGCTCACCTCCATCGTCTCGATCGCGCTGACCTACGCGGCGTCGTACTTGCTGATCCCGACGCTCGGTGACGGCACGCTCTGGTGGAAGCTCTCGACGATCATCACGTGCGGCACGCTCGCTGGCGCCATCATTCCCGAGCTCGTGAAGGTCTTCACCTCGACCGAGTCGTCGCACGTGAGGGAGGTCGTCAGCTCGTCGAAAGAAGGCGGCGCGTCGCTCACGATTCTGTCCGGCTTCGTCGCCGGCAACTTCAGCGCCTACTGGCTGGGCATGGCGATGGTCGCGCTCATGGGCATCGGCTACTGGGTGAGCCTCGGCTTCGGCAACCTCGGCATGATCGCGCCCGCGGTGTTCGCGTTCGGCCTGGTCGCGTTCGGCTTCCTGGGCATGGGTCCAGTGACGATTGCGGTGGACTCGTACGGTCCGGTGACCGACAACGCGCAGTCGGTGTACGAGCTATCGACGATCGAGCAGATCCCGAACATCAAGGCCGAGCTCAAGAAGGACTACGGCATCGACGTGAACTTCGAGCGCGCCAAGCACAACCTCGAGGAGAACGACGGCGCGGGCAACACGTTCAAGGCCACGGCCAAGCCCGTGCTCATCGGCACCGCGGTCGTCGGCGCGACGACGATGATCTTCTCGATCATCGTGGGCCTCACCAATCACCTCGATCCGGCGCTCGTCGCCAATCTCTCGCTCATGCACCCGCCGTTCCTGCTGGGCCTGATTACGGGCGGCGCGATGATCTACTGGTTCACGGGCGCCTCGACGCAGGCCGTGACGACCGGCGCGTACCGCGCCGTCGAGTTCATCAAGGCCAACATCAAGCTCGAGGGCGCGACCAAGGCGTCGGTCGCCGACTCGAAGAAGGTCGTCGAGATCTGCACGCAGTACGCGCAGCGCGGGATGTTCAACATCTTCCTGGCCGTGTTCTTCGGCACCCTGGCGTTCGCGTTCTTCGAGCCGTTCTTCTTCATCGGGTACCTGATCTCGATCGCGCTCTTCGGTCTCTACCAGGCCATCTTCATGGCCAATGCGGGCGGCGCGTGGGACAATGCGAAGAAGATCGTCGAGGTCGAGCTCAAGCAGAAGGGCACCCCGCTGCACGACGCCACGGTGGTGGGCGACACGGTCGGAGACCCGTTCAAGGACACGTCCTCGGTGGCGATGAACCCGGTCATCAAGTTCACGACCTTGTTCGGGTTGCTGGCCGTCGAACTGGCCGTCAGTGTCAGCGCCAAGCAGGGAGTCTTGTTGACGGAGCTGCTTTCGGCGGTGTTCCTCGCCGTCTCGGTCACGTTCGTCTGGCGGTCGTTCTACCGGATGCGGATTGGCGGCCAGTAGGGGGGCGATCGGGCCATTTTTCTCGTACTGGTGTCTAAACCCCCAGCAACGAGTTCGTTGACACCGGTTTTTCGGTCTGAGCTATAATCCCGGCCTTCGTTCACGTCGGGAACGAAGTCGTTGCAAGGAGGACCCCGTGCCACGGGAGATGTTTGGCGACGTCGTAGAGCCGTCCATCAAGGTCGGGACGAAGAAGTGGTACACGGTACCGCTCTCGATTCTTACGCATGTCGTGGTCCTTGGTGCCCTGATCGTCATCCCTTTGATGGCGACCGACGTGCTACCGACTCCCCAGTCGATGATGGCGTTCGTGGCGATGCCGCCCCCGCCGCCTCCGCCACCGCCACCGCCGCCGCCCCCGTCGGCGCCGCAGCCGGTGCAGCCGGTGCAGCCAGTCAATCCGAACGCGGCGCCCGTTGAGGCGCCCAAAGAAATCAAACCCGAGCCGGTGAACCCGCCCAACTACACCATGACGGGCGTGGTCGGCGGGGTCGCGGGCGGCATTCCGGGCGGCGTCGCCGGTGGCGTCGTCGGGATTCCACCGCCACCGCCTCCGCCTCCACCGCAGGTCGTGCGCGTCGGCGGCGACATCAAAGAGCCGAAGAAGATCTTCGACAAGAAGCCGGTGTACCCGCAAATCGCGCAGACCGCGAAGGTGCAGGGCGTCGTCATCATCGAAGCGACGATCGGCAAGGACGGCACCGTCAAGGACGCCAAGGTGCTTCGTTCGGTGGCCTTGCTCGACCAGGCCGCGATCGACGCGGTCAAGCAATGGAAATTCACGCCGACCCTGCTCAACGGCGTACCCGTGGAGGTTCTGATGACCGTCACGGTGAACTTCACGCTGCAATAAGGAGCTGGATCGACCCGCAGCGGATTGATTGGCAGATCAACCGGAGCCCGGCGCCAAACCCGCACCGGGCTCTTTCACTCGTTAGACGTTAGCGACAGCGACAACTGAGATCGCGTTCGGAGGACGGAATGGGCGGACTGGATATTGTGCACATGTGGACGACGATGAGCCCGGTCGCCAAGGGTGTGGCGTTCGTGCTCGTTTTCATGTCGATGTGGTCGTTCGGCGTGGCGATCGAACGGTATTACACGTTTTCTCAGGCGCGAAAGCAGTCGAAGCTGTATGCGCCGCAGGTCGCCAAGCACCTGAAAGAGGGTCGTCTCAAGGACGCGCTCTCGGTCTCGCAGGCGAAGACCTATCAGTACAGCCACCTCGCCAAGGTCGTCCTCGCCGGTCTGCAGGAATACCAGTTCCAGCACGACGCCGGAGGCACGCTCAGTCGTGAAGACCTGGTCGACACCGTCCGCCGCGCGATTCAGCGCGCGTCGGCGCTCACGGCCAACGATCTGAAGAAGGGCATCCCGTCGCTTGCGACCATCGGCTCGACGGCGCCGTTCGTCGGGCTGCT
>CAYQRM010000066.1:0-3732 GCA_964419785.1 uncultured Solibacteraceae bacterium
TCGTCGCGACCGAAACCAGACGCCCGGAGCCTAGATCCTTGAACGGCCAAATCTTACCCGACCGGCCGAGTCCGACCGGACGGCTCCGCACGGAAGTGGCGATGTGCCAGCACTTCCCCACCCGCGCCTTCGATGGCGTCCCTGAGAGAGTGGCACACCTACCGGCACACCGAGTCGCGGACGTCGAGGGCAAAAAAGAAAGGCCCCGCAAGTCGTTGCAGGGCCTTGGATAATTGGCGGGGTCGACGAGGCTCGAACTCGCGACCTCCGGCGTGACAGGCCGGCGTTCTAACCAGCTGAACTACGACCCCGCTCCGCTTCGGAGAGAAGCGCTTGCAATAAGTGAATGTGGCAATGAGGCAGTGGGTGAATGAAGAACCTCGCCCAACGCGCTCCTGTCACGTGCCGCACTCACTCGCCGGATCGATCATCACCGGCGTCCCATTTACCCACTGCCCCATTTCGGCGAAGGAGCGAAATGGTGGGCGGTACAGGACTTGAACCTGTGACGGCCGGCGTGTAAGGCCAGTGCTCTACCACTGAGCTAACCGCCCCGACCGGCAGCAGAACATTATGGCATAGGAGCCGCGGACCTTGACAGCCGTGCGCGCGTGGCAGATTCTGAGGGCGCTCGGGCGCGATCGCCCGTCCGGGCGGGAAGCTGCATGATCAATCTCGCCGCCTTGCGTCAGACCCCCCTCGTCCGCGATCCATACGATCACATCATCGTCGACGGTTTCGTCCCGTCGGACACGCTCCACGCGGTGAACGGCGACTTTCCGCACGTCGCCACGACCGGCAGCTTTCCGCTGTCGGAGCTGACGTACGGACCCGCGTTCGCGACGCTCGTCGACGAGATGCTCGGCCCGGATTTCCAGGCCGCGATGGCGGATCGCTTTCAGCTCGAGCTCGACAGCTACTTCCGCATCGTCACGGTACGCGGCCGCGTCGGGCCGCACGACGGTGGCGTGCACACCGACGCGACGTGGAAGATCATCAGCGTCCTGCTCTACCTCAACGAATCGTGGGAAAGCGCGGGCGGACGCTTGCGGCTTTTGCGCGATGAGGACGTGAATCATCCGGCCGTCGAGATCGTCCCCAAGTGGGGCACGCTGCTGGCCTTCCGGCGCGCCGACAATTCCTGGCACGGCCACCTGCCCGCCGAGGGCGAGCGACGCGTGATCCAGCTGAATTGGGTGACGAGCCAGGAGATGGCGGACCGCGAGCTCCGTCGTCACAAGCGATCGGCGTTCTTCAAGCGCCTGCTCAGGCGTCCGGCCTGATGACCGAGGCGACGAGCCCGGCGTCCGGGCGCCGCATCGCGATCGTCCGTTTCACGTCGCTCGGCGACGTCGTCCATACACTCCCGGTCGCGGCGGCGATCCGACTGCACGAGCCGGACGCGCGCGTGCTGTGGCTCGTCGAAGAGCACGAGCAAATCTTGCTCACCGGCAATCCGGTCGTCGACGACGTGATCGTCATCCCCCTGCGGCGATGGCGCGACGGCCTCACGCAGCCGGATAAGTGGTCGGCAATCCGACGCGAGCTCGGCGCCGTCCGGCAGCGGCTGCGCGCCGAGAACATCGACGTCGCGCTCGACGTGCAGGGCTGGGGACACAAGACGTCGCTCTTTGTGCGGCTCACCAACGCGCCGATGCGGATCGGATTCGATCGGCAGTACGCGCGAGACGCGCTCTCGCCGCTATTCACGACCATCCACGTCACGCCGCCGGCCTCGGCGAAGCACGTCGTCGATCTCAACCTGGCGCTGCTCGGACCGGCGGGCATCACGTCGCCCGGCCCGGCGCGATTTCCACTGCCGCCGTTCGCGGACGCCGACGCGCGCGCTGCCGCGTGGTTTCGCGATCGCGCGGTCCGCACGCCGCGTGTGGTCGCGCTGCTGCCGTCCACGCGCGGCCCGCAAAAACTGTGGCCGGCGGAGTCGTTCAACGAGCTCGCGCGACGATTGCTCGCCAAGGCCGACACGACAGTGCTCGTGCTCGGCGGCCCGGGCGAGGAGGATCGCCTGGAGCGCGTGCGCGCGGGGCTGCCCGCGGATCGCGCGATTGTGTGGGCGGCCGGTCCCGTTCCTGACCTGACCGCGATCCTGCGTCGAACGAACCTCGTCGTCGGCAACGACACCGGGCCGCTGCACCTCGCCGCGGCGCACGATGTGCCGTCGCTTGGACTCTTCGGTCCCACCCGCGGTGAGCGGAACGGTCCCTACGGCCCGGCGGGCGCGTATATTCAGAGCCGGACCGGGAGGATGACCGACATTACTGTCGATGAAGTCGAAGCGGCCGCCGCGCGGCTCGCGACGACGGCGACGTCGCGCGCGCGCTCCGCGACCCGTTAGCCCATCCGCTGTTAACCGTGCCGGACGCCTGTCCGTAATAAGGGCGACGCTCGATCTCGGTCATGGACCCTTTGCCGGGGATCAGGCGTCTACTTACAGATCCCAATGGGCGAACTGCTGTCCGACTTCCGCTACGCGCTCCGCATGCTCGTCAAGCGGCCGGGAACCTCCATCATCGCGATCGTGGCCCTTGCCCTCGGCATCGGCCTGACCACGACGATGTTCTCGATCGTCGAGGGCGTGCTGTTCCGGGGCCTGCCGTTCGACGAGAGCGACCGGATCATGCTGATCTCGCGCGCGACGGTGAAAGAGCCGGCGCGCCTCGATTACGCGCCGCCGCACGACCTGGCAGATTGGCGCAGCCAGCAGAAATCGTTCGAATCGCTGGCGGGATACTTCGACTCGGGCGGGACGCTCGCAAACGACGGCAACTATCCGGATCGCGTGCGCGGATTGAAGATGACGCCGAACACGCTCAGCGTGCTTCGGGTCCGGCCGATCATCGGTCGCGATTTCTCTGACGCGGACGCCACGCCCGGCGCGCAGCCGGTCGTGCTCATCGGCTATCAGCTCTGGCAGAGTCGCTTCTCCGGCAATCGAGAGATCAGCGGCACGATCGTCCGCGTCAACGGCACGCCGACGACGATCGTGGGCGTGATGCCAGAAAAGTTCGGCTTCCCGGAGGCGGCCGAGATCTGGATGCCCGCCGACGCGACGCCGCCCGTGCAGCGCGGCACCGGCACGCGGCTGCGCGTGATCGGCCGCCTTCGCGCAGGCGTCACGCCCGAGGCCGCGCAAGCGGAAATGGCCGGCATCGGCCGTCAGCTCGCCTCGACCTATCCCGAGAACAAGGACGTCACGGTCAACGTCGGGCGGCTCATCGATGCGTCGATCCCGCTGCGGATCCGCACGACGTTCTACACGATGCTGATCGCGGTGCTCGGCGTCATGCTGATCGCGTGCGTCAACGTGACCAACCTGCAAGTCGCGCGTGCCGCCGAGCGCGCGAAGGAGTTCGCGGTGCGTTCGGCGCTCGGCTCCGGCAAGTGGCGCATCGTCCGGCAGTCGCTCGCGGAGGGTCTGGTGCTCGCGGGTCTCGGCGCCGCGATCGGATTGGCGATCGCGCAAGTCGGGGTCGTGTATTTCATGCAGGCGATCGCCGACACGCAGCCGCCGTTCTGGATCGACGTGAAGCTCGATCCGACCGTGCTCGCGTTCGTCACCCTGATCACCGCACTGGCCGCGATCATCTCGAGCGTCGGGCCCGGCCTGGGCGTCGCGCGATCTGATACGAACGCCATCCTCAAGGACGATACGCGCGGCGCGACGAGCCTTCGCATGGGTCGCTTTGGACGATGGCTGGTGATTGTCGAAGT
>CAYQRM010000067.1:0-27795 GCA_964419785.1 uncultured Solibacteraceae bacterium
GAGACGCTGGCCCGTCGCCATCACATCAAGGCCGGCGACCTGAACGACTTCTCCGTCCGCAACTTGAACCAGATTGCCGACGTGGTGCAAGGCAGCAGTCGAATCATGGCGCTCCTGCTCGCGACGGTCGCGTCGATTTCCCTCGTCGTTGGCGGCATCGGCATCATGAACATCTTGCTAGTGTCCGTAACTGAGCGGACCCGCGAGATCGGTTTGCGGATGGCGATCGGGGCGCGACGGTCGCACGTCATGGTGCAGTTTCTCGCCGAGGCCGTGTTCCTCAGCGTGATTGGCGGCGCGGCGGGCATTGCCGCTGGCGTTGGGGTCGCGCGGCTGCTGTCGATCGTGGCGGGCTGGCCAACGAGCGTGCCGGCCGCGGCGGTCCTTGGCGGATTCTTCTTTTCGGCGGCGGTGGGAATCTTCTTCGGCTTCTATCCGGCGCGTACGGCGTCGCGGCTCGATCCGATGGAAGCGCTGCGCTACGAGTAGCCGCGAAAGGATTCCCGGTATCCTTTTTTCAGGACGCCGGGATCGGCTGCGGCACGCCGAGCATCTGGCGCAGCTCGGCGCCGTCGATGACCTCTTTCTCCAAGAGACGCTCGGAGACGGCGTCGAGGCCGGCGCGACGCTCCATGAGGATTCGACGCGCGCAGCCCTCAGCGTTGTCGACAATGCGTTTGACCTCGGCGTCGATGACGCGCGCCGTGTCTTCGGCGTACGGCCCGCGCTCGGGTGCGAACGGCGTTTCGATGAAGGCGCCGCGCCGATGGCCCTCGTGGCTCACCGGGCCAATCGCGTCGCTCATCCCGAACTCGGTCACCATCGCACGTGCGATGTCGGTCGCGCGCAGCAAATCGTTCTGCGCGCCGGTCGACACCTCGCCAAAGACAATCGACTCCGCCGTGCGTCCGCCCAGCAGCACGGCGAGCTGGTTCTCGAGATCGGTCTTCGACATCAAGTACCGGTCTTCGAGCGGCAGCTGCATCGTGTAGCCGAGCGCGCCAAACCCGCGCTGGATGATGGAGATCTTGTGCACCGGATCGAGGTTCGGCAGGACCGACGCCACGATGGCATGTCCCGACTCGTGAAACGCGACGATGCGGCGCTCGCGCGGGCTCATCACGCGCTTCTTCTCGAGACCGGCAACGATGCGATCGATCGCCTCGTCGAAGTCGCGGAGCTCGACGGATTCCTTATCGCGACGCGCCGCCAGGAGCGCCGCTTCGTTCACGACGTTCGCAAGATCCGCGCCGGCGAACCCAGCGGTGCGCGCGGCAACCACGCGCAGGTCGACGTTCTCGGCCAGCTTCACCTGCCGCACGTGGATACGCAGAATCGCCTCGCGCCCTTTGACGTCCGGCTTGTCGACCAGGACTTGCCGATCGAACCGCCCGGGACGCAGAAGGGCCGGGTCGAGCACCTCCGGCCGGTTCGTCGCCGCCATGATGATGACGCCCTTCTTCGAGTCGAAGCCGTCCATCTCGGCCAGCAACTGGTTCAGCGTCTGCTCGCGCTCTTCGTGGCCGCCCATCGGCGATTGCAAGCGGACCTTGCCGAGCGCGTCGAGCTCGTCGATGAACACGATGCACGGCGCCTTGCTTTCCGCCTGACGGAAGAGATCGCGGACCCGGGCCGCGCCCACGCCGACGAACATCTCGACGAATTCCGATCCGCTGAGACTGAAGAACGGAACATTCGCTTCGCCGGCCACCGCGCGCGCGAGCAGCGTCTTGCCCGTGCCCGGCGGCCCGACGAGCAGCACCCCTTTCGGGATGCGGCCGCCAAGCGTCGTGTACTTGCGCGGATTCCTGAGGAACTCGACGATCTCCTTCAACTCGGCTTCGGCTTCGTCCACGCCGGCAACATCGTTGAAGCTGATCTTGACGTCATCGTCGGAATAAATCTTCGCGCGACTGCGCGCAAACGACATGATGCCGCCCTCCGCGCCGCCCATCCGGCGGAACAGCATCATGCCGAATCCGACGATGAGCACGGCCGGCAGAAGCCAGCTCAGCACCAGGTAGGTGAGGCGGCTCTGCAGCTCGCCGGAGAAGCGCACCTTCTGCGCCTCGAGCTCCTCGACGAGTTTCGGATCGTCGACGTGCACGGTCGTGAACGACACATGGTTGCCGTCCGCGTCCTGATACTTGCCGCGAATCGCCTCGTCCGAGATCGTCGCTTCGACGACGCGTCCCTGCTGAAGGAGCGATTTGAACTCCGAGTACTCGAGAACCTTGCCGTCCTGAAACACCGCGGACGCGAGATTGATCAGCAGGAACGCTGCGAAGAACGACACCATCAGCCAGACGGGCGAGAATCGCCGCGGCGTTCGCGGCGCCGGGCGCCTCTGGAATGGCGACGGGGGAGTGTTCTCGGGACTCATGCCTTTACCGGGGCCTCACGCTTGAAGACCAGTGCCCCGTGGTCGACGCCGCCACGGATGAGGTCGCCCTCCTTGAACTCGCCCTGCAGGACGCCAAGCGCCAGCGGGTCGAGCACGCGGCGCTGCAGCGTGCGCTTGAGCGGCCGGGCCCCATATACCGGATCGTATCCTTCTTCGATGAGCAAGTCTCGTGCCGGGTCGCTGAGCTCCAAACGGATCTTCCGATCCTCGAGCCGGCGCAGCAGCGTGCGGAGCTGAATGTCCACGATGTTGCGAATGTCGCCGCGCGAGAGCGCATGGAAGAAAATGACATCGTCGACGCGATTGAGGAACTCCGGCTTGAAGTGCTGCCGGAGCGCGTCCATCAGCTGCCGCCGTACGCCTTCGTCGATCGTCGTGTCGCCACGCAGCGCCCGCTCGGCGATGTATTGGCTCCCGACGTTCGACGTCATGATCACCACGCTGTTCTTGAAATCGACGGTGCGTCCCTTGCCATCCGTGAGCCGCCCATCGTCGAGCAGCTGCAGCAGGACGTTCAACACTTCGGGATGCGCCTTCTCGATCTCGTCGAAGAGCACGACGGCATACGGACGCCGGCGCACGGCCTCGGTGAGCTGACCGGACTCCTCGTAGCCGACATAGCCGGGCGGCGCGCCGATCAGGCGCGAGACGGTGTGTTTCTCCTGATACTCCGACATGTCGATCCGCACCATCGCCTGTTCGTCGTCGAACAGGAACTCGGCGAGCGCGCGTGCGAGCTCGGTCTTGCCGACACCAGTCGGCCCCAGAAAGATGAAGCTGCCCAGCGGCCGATTCGGATCCTGCAGGCCAGCGCGCGCGCGCCGAATGGCGTTGGCTACGGCCGTGACGGCGTCATCCTGACCGACCAGACGCTGATGCAGACGCGTCTCCATCTGGATGAGCTTCTGCACTTCGCCTTCCATCAGACGGCTCACAGGAATGTGCGTCCAGCGGGCCACGACTTCGGCGATGTCTTCCTCGTCGACCTGCTCTTTCAGGAGACGCTTCGTGTTGTGCAGCGCCGCGAGCTTGTGATCCTGATCCGCGATCTGGCGCTCGAGCTCCGGCAGGCGGCCATACTGCAGCTCTGACGCCTTGGCGTAATCGCCGGCTCGTTGCGCGCTCGCGATCTCCCCTCGGACCTGCTCGAGACTTTCTTTAAGCGTGCTCGCGCGCTGAATGGCGTCTTTCTCCTGCTGCCACTGGGCGGCGAGGCGCGTGCGTCCTTCCTTGAGCTCGGAGAGCTCTTTTTCGAGCTTCCCAAGCCGTTCCTTCGACGCCTTGTCCGACTCCTTGCGCAGCGCTTCGCGCTCGATCTCGAGCTGCATGATGCGGCGCTCGACTTCATCGAGCTCGGCCGGCATCGAGTCGATCTCGGTGCGCAGACGTGAGGCCGCTTCATCGACCAGATCGATCGCCTTGTCGGGCAGGAAGCGATCGGAGATGTATCGGTTCGAAAGCACCGCGGCGGCGACGAGCGCGGCGTCCTTGATCTTCACGCGATGATGGATTTCGTAGCGCTCACGAAGGCCGCGCAGGATGCTGATCGTGTCCTCGACGGTCGGCTCGTCGACGAGGACGGGCTGGAACCGGCGCTCGAGCGCGGCGTCCTTCTCGATGTACTTGCGGTACTCGTCGAGCGTCGTCGCGCCAATCGTGTGCAGTTCGCCGCGCGCGAGCATCGGCTTGAGCAGATTCGACGCATCAATAGAGCCTTCGGCGGCGCCCGCGCCGACCACCGTGTGCAGCTCGTCGATGAAAAGAATGACCTGACCCTGCGCGTCGGCGATCTCCTTGAGCACGGCTTTCAGCCGCTCTTCGAATTCACCTCGGTACTTCGCACCCGCGACGAGGGCGCCCATGTCGAGCGCGACGATCCGCTTGCTGCGGAGGCCGTCCGGGACGTCGCCGCGGACGATCCGCTGCGCCAGGCCCTCGACAATCGCGGTCTTGCCGACGCCCGGCTCGCCGATGAGCACCGGGTTGTTCTTCGTGCGGCGCGCCAGGACCTGAATGACGCGGCGAATCTCGTCGTCGCGCCCGATGACGGGATCGAGCTTGTTCTTGCGCGCGACGTCGGTGAGATCGCGGCCATATCGCTCGAGCGCCTGATATTTGCCTTCGGGCGTTTGATCGGTCACGCGCTGCGAGCCTCGCACTTGCGTGAGCGCTTTGAGGATCGCATCTTTCGTCACGCCCTGTTTCTTGAGCACATCGGCGCCGAGGCCGCGGCCGGATTCGCCGGCAAGCGCCAGGAACACGTGCTCCGTGCTCGTGAATTCGTCCTTCAGTCGCTCGGCTTCGCTCTCGGCTGCGCGAAACACCGCGCGGAGACGTGAGGAGATGCCGGGCGTCGCGCCGCCCTGGACGCGGGGAAGCTTGTCGACGAGCGCCTTGACGGACGCGGCGAGCTCGCTGGCGTTGACGTTCATCTTGCCCAGCACCGCCGGCACGATGCCGTCGGCTTGCGTAATGAGCGCGAGCAGCAAGTGCTCCGGCACGATCTCCGGATGGCCGGCCTCTTCGGCCAGGCGCTGGGCGGCCTGCACCGCCTCCTGGGCTTTTTCGGTGTATCGGTTCAGATTCATTGCGTGTCGTCCAACTTTCTCAAGGCTTCATAGTGCTCGCGCGCCGCGGGCGAAAGCTCGGCGGGAATCTGGATTTCGACCGTCGCGTACAGATCGCCCTTCTCGCTGGACTTCCCGACGGTCGGCATGCCGTGACCACGCAGGCGAAACACGCGCCCCGCGCGCGTCAGCTCTGGGACTTTCAGCCGAAGCGTCGACCCGGCCAGCGTTGGAACGGTCGCTTCACCTCCGAGCACCGCTGTCGTCACCGGCACCGTCACCTTGACGTAGAGATCCTGACCGCGGCGTTCGAAGCGATCGTTGGGCAGCACGCGAACAGTGAGATATAGATCGCCAGCCTTGCCGCCGCCGCGCCCCGCCGTTCCTTCGCCGGCCGCACGGACGCGCGCGCCATCCTTGACGCCGGGAGGGATGCGCACGTCCATCGTGCGCTCCTTGCCGTCGCGCGTCATCATGATGCGTCGCGTCGTCCCGGCGAACGCTTCTTCGAGCGTCAGATCGACCGGCGACTCGAGGTCCTGTCCGCGCTGCGACCGCGGCGCCGCACCGCCTGGAAATCCCGCGCCGGCGCCCGGTCCCGCGCCGCCGAAGAAGGTGTGGAAGAAGTCGGAGAACGGATCGCCGTCGCCGAACATCTCGCGCATTTCCTCGGGCGTCATCGTGCGATACGTCGAGCCGCCCGGGCTGCCTCCGGCGCCAAACGGCGACCAGCCGCCCGCCGGGCCGGCGCCACCTTGACGCTCCGCTTGCTCGTATTGCCGCCAGTTCGCGCCAAGCTCGTCGTACTTGCGGCGCTTCTCGGGATCGGCGAGCACTTCGTTGGCTTCGTTGATCTCCTTGAACCTGGCTTCGGCCGTCTTGTCGCCGGGATTCAGATCTGGATGGAACTTGCGCGCGAGCTTGCGGTAGGCGCGCTTGATGTCGGCGTCAGTCGCCGTCTTGGCCACTCCGAGCGAAGCGTAGTAGTCCTTGAACTCCATAGTCAGTAACTACTCTGACTCGAGCGCCAGCCCGAGCAGGCGGAACAGCTCGTCGAGCTCCCCGGTCAGTTTGCGCGCGCTTGCACGGCCCGCGCGGCGCTCGGACGCGACGAGCGGGCGGATCCGCTCGACCACTTCCGCAATCGACAGCAGCCGCTGCACGCCCGCGAGGTTGATGCCCGCGTCTTCGACGAGCCCCTTGATCTGTCGCAGCCGATCGAGCTCCTCGTGGGTGTAGACACGCATGCTGCCGACCGTGCGCGGCGGCCGCACGAGGCCGAGCCGCTCGTACTTCCGCAACGTCTGCGGATGCATGTCCAGCAGCTCCGCGGCCATGCTGATCAGATAGAACTCCGGTGCTTTCCTGGCGGGCATGCTACACACTGAGTATAGGCATTGATACGACTCATGTCAAGCCTGGCCGCCGGGCCTCGGCCGCGCCCCTGGCGCCACGCGATCGGTTTGGACGATACTGAGACCGGTCGATGTCCGTTGACCTCCTGACGGTCGGGCTGCTCGTTGTCCTCGAGTGCCTGCTGAGCGCCGACAACGCCCTCGTCATGGCCGTGATCGTCCTGCGGCTGCCGCGCGAATTCCACACGCGCGCGCTCGGCTACGGGCTGTTCGGCGCGTTCGTTTTGCGCATCGTGGCGACGCTCGTCGCCACCGTCCTCATTCGCGTCGCCTGGATCCGGCTCGCCGGCGGCCTCTACCTGCTCTACCTGGTATATCAACATTTCGCGGATCGCGAAGGCGCGACGACGAGCCCCGACGCGAGGGTGGATCCAGACCGGACATTCTGGGCGACCGTCGTCAGACTGGAGTTCGTGAACCTCGCGTTCTCGATCGACTCGATTCTTGTCGCCGTCGCGATGTCGCCGGTCCGCTGGGTGGTGTTGGCGGGCGCCCTCATCGGCGTGCTCGCGATGCGACTGATCGTCGCCCAATTGCTCGCGCTGATGCGGCGTTGGCCGGCCCTGGCTGACGGCGCCTTCGTGGTGATCGCCTGGGTCGGGCTTCGGCTCCTTGCGGGCTACGCCCACGACCTCGGCTGGATCAGCTGGGAGATTCCGCAGAGCTGGTCGTTGGTAGTTATCTTCGTGCTGCTGGCCGGGTCCACCGTCTACGCGATCCGGTCGGGTCCCCGGCGAGCGGCAGAGGCTCCGCCGGTCGAGAAATCGTAGCCATTACAGTTCTGTCGGCGGTTCTCGGGAAATGCACGCGACGGGCTCGCGAACCGGTCGATGCGCGCGGGCCAGCCTGACCCGACGCTTGTGTTTCCTCAAATTTACTGGGAGAAGCAGGGCAGAGACCCATTGCCTGGGTCTTCCACTGTTCGTATCACTCTGGTACGCGCGTTGCTCAAAGTGAGACCGTGAACGTCTCTCCGGTCCCGAGCGAGCCCGTGCCGGCAGGCGCCTGGTTCGCGGTCTGGACGCGCTCCAGGCACGAAGGCGCCGTGTTGCGACAACTGCAAGAACGACGGATCGAAGCGTTTCTGCCGACCTGCACGCGCTGGAGTCGCTGGAAGGACCGGAAGAAGAAAGTCGAGTGGCCGCTGTTTCCGGGTTACTGCTTCACGAGAATTGATCCCCGCGCCTCGCTGCCGGTCCGGACGTGCTCGGGGGTCGTGAGCCTCGTCTCGTCGAACGGACAGCCGATGGCCATTCCCGATCATGAAATCGACGCCATCCGGACGCTCGTGACCAGCGAGCTTCGCTACGACCCGTGTCCGTTGATTCAGGAAGGCGCGCGCGTGGAAGTGGCCTGGGGGCCGCTTCGCGGCGTGATGGGCAAGCTCGTGCGCAAGGGTGCGCACGCCCGATTGATCCTGGCCGTCGACCTGATTGGTCAGGCGGTCAGCGTGGAAGTCGACGCGGCCGACGTTCGACCCTGCTAGCCCGGGACGACCGCGCGAGTTCGTGCACTTGTTCGGTCACTGCCTGTAAGTGACGGGGCGAAGCTGTCTCTGCCTCCGACCGTGATCATCACGATTCTTCGAGCTCACCGCGCGGCGGCCCTTCATGCCGCGCTCACGTTGACGACGGCCGTGGCCGTCGCCTGCGGAGGCTCCGCGCCGCCTCCGCCTGCCGCCAAGTCCTCGCCTGGAGCGACGATCTCGGCGCCGACCGCGACGTACGACCAGCAGAACGGCAAGCTGCAGGAGCTCGACTTCGACCGCAACGGCGACGGCAAGGTCGACACTCGCGCCTACATGGACGGCGTGCTCATCAAGTCGATCGAAATCGATCGCAACGGTACCGGCAAGCCCGATCGCTGGGAGTACTACGAGCCGGTGGCGAATGGCCAAGCGCCGGCCGGCTCGCCGGATGGTCACAGCGTCATCACGCGCGCCGAGGAAGCCAACGGCAAGAACGGCAAGATCACGCGCCGTGAGTATTACGAGAAGGGCGTGATCGCGCGCGTCGAAGAAGACACCGACGGCGACGGCAAGGTCGACAAGTGGGAGACGTATCGCGACGGCCTCGTCGCCATCGTCGAGCTCGACCTGAACCATCGCGGCAAGCCTCAGCGCCGTTTCGTGTACGGCCCTGACGGCTCGCTCGACCACGTCGAGGTGGACGTCAAGGGCGACGGCAACTTCAAGCCAACGTCGCTGACCCCGAAAGGTGCCGACGGGGCACAAGCGGGACACGCGCCTGTGCGCGCGGGAAAGGGCGGCTGGTAAGTCATGAGCTCGAACACCACAACGATGCGCGCCAGCACGGCACTGGCCACTCCGCCAGACACCCGCGAGGCGCCGACTCTTCCCGGCGCGGTGCTGTTCGTGCCGGCGGCGTCGCGCGAGCGCGCGGCCGTCCGCGACCGGCTCGGACGGATGGGGGCATCGGTCACGACGGTGGCGAGCGTCACCGACGCGCTGCGCCTGCTCGGCAGCCGCTCGTTCGCCTTGTGTCTGGTTGATCTCGCGGACGATCGTCAGGCGCTTCCGGCGATTCGTCTGGTGCGCGCACAACATCCGCAGGTCCCGATTGCCGCGATCGTCGATCCGTCGCACCCGCTCGTCGCCGGTGAAGCGCTGCATTATGGCGCGATCGATCTGCTGCCGTGGCCGTTCGAGGCGCGCGATCTGGCAACGCTCCTGACGAACACCGTCGATCGACAGGCGTCAGTCCGTGCCCAAGATCCTGAGGCGCTTCTGTTCGCGCATTCCGCGCCGATGCGTCTCGTCGCCGAGGCCGTGCGCCGCGCCGCAGACTCGACCGCCTGCGTCTGCCTCTGCGGCGAGCCCGGTACGGGCCGAGAGCGAATTGCGAAAGCCATTCACCGTTCGAGTGCTCGCGCGGCCGCCGCCTTTGTCAGCGTCGACTGCGCCGGCATGGGTCCCGACGAGCTCGAGCGCCGGCTCTTCGGCGTGGCCGTCGAGCGCCGGCAGACGCCGCGCGGCTCTGGCGTGGAACGGGTGGGGAAGGACGGCGCGATCTACGAGGCACGAGGCGGCTCGCTGTACCTCGCGAACGTGCACCACGCGCCTGCGCGCGTGCAGGCCCGAATCGCGCGCGTGCTCCGCGACGCCGAGGCCGTCCTCGCCGAAACGCGCGAGACCATCGATATCGACCTGCGCGTGATGGCGACGGCCGACGCCGCGCTCGAACAGCAGGTCGCCGACGGTCACCTGCGTGAAGATTTGTACGATCGGCTCGTCGCCATCCGGATTGACGTCCCGCCGCTGCGTCGCCGGCGAGAAGACGTGCCGCTGCTCGCGGTGCACTTCCTGCGACGCGCGTCGGACGCCGCGGGCACGCCGGTCAAGAGCGTGAGTCGCTCGGCGATGGCGCTGCTCTCGGCGCTGCCTTGGCCGGGCAACGCGCGCGATCTCCGGTCGCTGATGGAGACGCTCGTCGAGACCGTGCCGACGCCCGTGATTCAGCTCGAGGACGTGCTGGCCCACGCGAGCCTGGACGGCGGCGCGGCGCCGATCGACACGGGCGTCACGCTGCGCGACGCTCGCGCGCGCTTCGAACACGACTGCATCAGTGCGGTGCTCATCAAGCACCACGGCCGCGTCGGCGAGGCCGCGAAAGCTCTCGGCATTCAGCGCACGAACCTGTATCGAAAAGTGCGTCAGCTCAATGTCGCGCGGTCGCTGCTCGCGACGCGTCGATGACGCCTCGCCGGTCGTATCACTTTCGCGACAAGGAAATGCGAATTCGATACGGTTTTTCAGGCTCGTGCTTGACTGTCCAGCCAGGGTGCTCGAACATGTTCTATTGGTCTGACGTGAATCGACCGAGCCTGTCCCTTCACCGCGCGCTCGCGGTCGTTCTGGCGCTCTTCGTGGCGGTTGGCGCGCCTTCTTCCCTCACGGCGCAAGCGGGGCAGGGTGTGATTACCGGACGCGTGACCGACGAGTCAAAGAAGCCCTTCAGCGACTACGCGGCGCGGCTTCGCGACGCGGGGAACGGCACGCTCCTCAAGTCGACGACGATCGACACGAAGGGCGAGTTCATCTTTCGCGATGTTCCGGTCGGCAAGCCGTACCTGCTCGAGCTCGTGCGCACGAAGACCGCCTCGGTCGTGTGCACGGCCGGCCCGTACATGGCGGCCGCAGACCTGAAGAGCTTGACGCCAGTCCGTCTCGGGTGCGGTCGCGTGCCCGCGGCGTATTGGGTGCTGGCCGCGGCGGCCGGCACGGCGGCCATTGCCGTCGTCTCTCGTCCGAGAACGGCAACGGGCAGCGCGAGCGTCACTGCGACCGGCGCAAGCACGCAGAGTGTGAGCCGCTAAACCACGACGCTCCAGCCGAGCGTCATCCACATCATCACGTGTCCCGATCAGTCCCGATGAAATATCCGTGTGCCGTGCGCGCGCTCGCGTGCCTGGTGACCGTGTGTCTGCCAGCGGTCGCGTTGGGCCAGGAGATCACGCAGGATCCCGGCGCGGGCGCGTCGATGCACTTCGGGTCGCTGGCGCTGACCCCGCGTGCGGCGATTCGTGACGTCGGCATCGATACCAACGTGCTCAATGCGTCGGGCAATCCGCAGAAGGATTTTACGGCCACGTTCGCAAGCGGCGCCGACGCCTGGTGGACCGTCGCGCGGGCGCGCCTGACGTCGAAGACCGACGCCGGCTGGGTCTACTACCAGCAGCTCGTCGATCAGCGCTCGTTCGATTTCAACGAGCAGGCGAGGCTCGACGTCGTGCTCGCCCAGGTCGTGCCGTACGTGACGGGCGGCTACGACCACTCGCGGCAGCGTCCCAGTCTCGAAATCGACGCGCGCGCGCTCCACACGACGACCTCGGGCGGCGCGGGCACGGTCCTCCGCCTGGGCTCGCGCACGACGTTCGACGGCAGCGTCGCGTGGCGCAGGTTCGAATTCACGGAAGACCAGAGCATCGAGGACGTGCAGCTGGCCGCCGCCCTCAATCGCACGGAGCAGGACGTCGCCGGCTCGTTGCGGGTCGCGCTGACGCCGCTGACGACGGCGGTCCTTACCGTGGCCGACGAGCACGATCGCTTCGTGTTCTCGCCGATTCGCGACAGTGACAGCGTTCGCGTGCTGCCAGGATTCGAATTCAAGCCATTCGCGCTCATCGCCGGGAAAGTGGCGGTGGGCTATCGCCGTTTCAACGCGCTCAATCCCGCCGTGCCAGACTACTCGGGTCTCATCGCGACGATCGACACCACATACACGATGCGCGAGATGACGCGCTTCGCGGTGCAATTCAACCGCGACGTCCAATACTCGTTCGAGGTGACCTCGCCGTACTACCTGTCGACGGGCGGCTCGGTGAGCGTCACGCAGGCGCTCGGACCAGATTGGATGCTCATCGGCCGGCTGTCGCGCACCGGGCTCGCCTATCGAGCGCTCGAGGGCCTCGCCGGCGCGGCGGCCGACAACGCGTCCCGCCGCGATGTGGTGCTCAGCTACGGCGCCGGCGTCGGCCGGCGGGTCGGCCGCGACATGCGCATCGGCGTCGACATCGACCGGACGCGTCGCGACTCGATCGATCTCGCGCGCACCTACTCAGGCATCAAGCTCGGAGGTTCGTTCATGTATGGCTTCTAACTCTGCACGTTCGTGGCTCGCAGGCCTCGCGTTCGTCCTGGCGGCCTCGCCGCTCGGCGCGCAGAGTATGGCGCCCAAGATCGGCGCGCGCGACCAGCTGAAGGTCACGGTATACGGGCTCGACGGCATGTCGGGGGACTTTCAAGTGGACACCGACGGCACGATCAAGTTTCCGCCGCTCGGTCTCGTCAAAGTCGGCGGGCTGACGGCGCGCGACGTGGAGTCGGCGATCAGCACCGGGCTCGTCGCAGGCGGCTTCGCGATTCGGCCGCCGGAAGTGAACGTCGCGGTGCAGCCGAGCGCGAGCAAGTCCGTCACCGTCACCGGCGAGGTCAAGACTCCGGGCACGTTCACGTACGCCGGCGAGATGACGCTCTATCAGGCGCTCGTCAAAGCCGGACTGCCGACGGCCACCGCCGGCGACCAACTGCTCATCGTCCACGACCGTGTCGTCGCCACCGGCAGCGCCGCGCCGGCCGGTGCCGCGGCTGATGACATCGAGATCCGGTCGTACAAGGACATGGAGAACGGCAACCGCGCCAACGACATGACGCTGCGCGACGGCGACCGCGTCTTCGTCAAGAAAGCCGGACAGGTCTACATCAACGGTTTCGTCCGCAATCCGAACGCCTACACGATCGAGCCCGCCGGCATCACCCTCAGTCAGGCGCTCACGCTCGCGGGCGGCGTCACCGAGCGCGGCTCCGACAAGCGCGTGGACATTCTCCGCAAAGTCCCGGGGAAGGACCCCGAAAAGCTGAAGAACGTGACGCCCAACACGATCGTCAAGCCCGGCGACACCGTCACGGTCAAAGCTCGCATCTTCTAGTCGTCCCGTCGGCACCCATGACAACGCATTCGTCTGCTCCCCATCCCCCACACGGCGCCACGAGGCATGTCACTGACTACCTCCGCATTCTTCACAAGCGGCGGTGGATCGCGCTGCCGGCGTCTCTCATCGTCTTTGTGTCTGGCGTCGTCAGCTCGCTCAGCACCATGCCGGTCTACGAAGCCACTGCGCAGCTGATGATCGAGAAGGAGGCGCGGCGCGCGACATCGATCACGGGCGTCCTCGACGATCAGAACGCGTGGATGGACGATGACTTCTATCCGACGCAGTACAAGATTCTGCAGAGTCGAGCGCTGGCGCTGCGAACCGCCGACTCGCTCGAGAAGACGGGCATCGTCGAGCACATCCTCGCGGGACGCCATCTCTCGCTCAGTCCGGGCGCGCTGGTAGATCGCGTGCTCGCGCTCGCCTCGGTCGTCGGTTCCAAACCGCCTGCGTCCGCCCCCGTGACCGTGACGGTCGACGAAACACGCGCGCAGTCGAGCAAGATTAGCGGCTTCCTGGGCGGTCTCAGCATCGTCCCGGTGCGCTACTCGCGGCTGGTCGACATCAAGTACCAGTCGCCGGATCCCGCGTATGCGGCGCAGGCGGCCAACGCGCTCGCCGTCGAGTACATGAAGCAGAGCCTCGAGTTCCGGCGCAACGCCTCGCTTCGCGACAACGCGTGGCTCACGCAGCAGCTCGAGGAGCAGCAGCGCAAGGTCGCCGAGAGCGACATCGCGCTTCAGCAATACAAAGAGACGCACAACGCCCTCGCCGTCGACGACAAGTCGAACATCGTCGTTCAGAAGCTGAATACATTGAACGGACAAGTGAACGACGCGCGGCTTGCGCGCATCGACAAGGAAGCGATCTACCAACAGATCGAGCGCATGCAGTCGTCTGGCCAGCCGCTGGACTCAGCGCCCGCCGTGCTCGCCGACGAGGTCGTCCAGCGGTTGAAGACTGAAATCACGGAGGCCCGCGCCGAGCAGGCGAGACTCACAGCACAGAACTACGGGCCCAATTCGGATCAGCAGCGCGGGCAGACCGTGAAGATCGACAGCGCGACCAAGCAGCTCGACATCGAGGTCAAGAAGGTCGTCGCGTCGATCCAGGCGGAGTATCTCACCGCGAAGGCCAAGGAAGACGCGCTCGTGCGGGAGCTCGAGGCGCAGAAAACCGAAGCGCTCGGCCTCGATCGCAAGGCGATGGAGTACGCCAGCCTGCAGCGGGAGGCCGACAGCAACCGCAAGCTCTACGAGGACCTCCTCCAGAGAACGAAAGAGACGGGCGTCACCGGGGACTACCAGGGGACCAACATCCAAATCGTCGACAAGGCTGAACAGCCGCAGTCGCCGATCCTGCCGCAGACGCGGCGCGACCTGATGTTCTCGGCGCTGAGCGGGACGTTTCTCGGGATCCTGCTGGCGTTCGGCGTGGAGTATCTGGACAGCCGCCTGAAGTCGCCGGAAGAGATCCGCGCGCATCTCGGCGTGCCGTTTCTCGGGCTCATCCCTGTCGTGGCGAACAAGGACCGGGAATCCGGCGAGGCGCCGATGCTGCAGGAATCGGTCTCGCTGGCGTTCGCCGAGTCGATCCGCGCTCTTCGCACCGCGATGATCTTTTCGTCCGCCGAAGAAGGCGCGCGGGTCGTGCTCGTCACGAGCACAGGACCGCACGAAGGGAAAACGGTCATCTCGAGCAGCCTCGCGATCTCCCTGGCGCAGGCGGGGCAGCGCACGGTGATCGTCGATGCGGACATGCGCCGCCCGCGCATGCACGAAGCGCTCGGCCGGTCGCAGGAGCCGGGCCTTTCGAACGTCCTGGTCGGCGACACGGCGCTGCCCGATGCCACCCGTGTCGCGTCGGTCAACAACCTCTGGCTGCTTTCCGCTGGGCACATCCCGCCAAATCCTGCCGAGCTTCTGGGATCGCGGAAGTTCGAGATGGTCGTCAGCGAGCTGAAACGCCACTACGACTGGATTGTCATCGACGCTCCGCCGGTCATGCCGGTCACCGACGCCGCCGTGCTCGCGCACCTGGCGGGCGGTGTGCTCTTCGTCGTCGGCGCAGAAATGACACCTCGCCGGTCGGCTATCGCGGCGATCGACCAGCTTCGAGGCGCGCACGCAAAATTCTTTGGGGCGGTGCTCAATCGCGTGAACGTCGAGCGTCACGCGTATTACTATGCGCCGTACTATCGCAAGGAGTACCGCAAGTACTACCAGCGCTCGGCCAATCACGTGTGATCACCCTGATGGCAGGCGTGTCGGTTCGGCCGGTACCGAGCCGCCACGCCTTTCCACTTCTGACCTCGTTGTGAATCTCGCCGCCGCCCGATCGTCGGACATGCCGGTTCAGGTCATCGCGCCCGCGTCCGGGTGGGTGCCGGTGCAGCTGGGCGAGGTGTGGCAGTTTCGGGAGCTGCTCGCGTTCCTCGTCTGGCGCGAAGTGAAGATTCGCTACAAACAGACGGCACTCGGCGTCGCGTGGGCGATCCTGCAGCCGTTCTTCACGATGGTGGTGTTCAGCGTGTTCTTCGGCCGGATTGGCCACATCCCATCTGACGGCTTGCCGTATCCGGTGTTCGCCTTCAGCGCGCTCGTGCCGTGGCAGCTCTTCGCGTTCGCGCTCGCCGAATCGAGCAACAGCGTCGTCGCGAATCAGCGGCTTGTGACGAAGGTGTACTTTCCGCGCGTGATTATGCCCATGGCGGCCGTCGGCGTGGGGCTCGTCGACTTTTGCCTGTCGCTGGGCGTGCTGCTCGGGCTGATGGCCTTTTACCGCGTCGTCCCGTCGACCGCGATCCTGACGCTGCCGCTGTGGACATTGCTGGCCGTGACGACGGCACTGGCGGTCGGCGTGTGGCTGTCGGCGTTGAACGTGCGCTATCGCGACATTCGGTACACGTTGCCGTTTCTCACACAGGTCTGGCTCTTCGCCACCCCGGTCGCCTATCCGAGCTCGCTCGTGCCCGAGGGGTGGCGAACGCTGTATGCGCTGAATCCGATGGTTGGGGTCGTCGACGGCTTTCGGTGGGCGCTGCTCGGACGCGCCGCGACGCCGCCGATGACTGTCGCGGTGTCCGCGGCCGCGATGATCGCGCTCTTGACGCTCGGGTTGTTCTATTTCCGGCGCACCGAGCGCACGTTCGCGGATGTGATCTGACATGACCCTGTCCGCCAGCGCCGCGATCGCTGCCGAGAACTTGGGCAAGCGCTATCGCATCGGCCGGCGCGAAGCGTACGGCGCGATGCGCGATGCAGTCGGTCGTGCCTTATCCGCGCCCATCCGAGCGGCTCGTCGATTGAGAGACCGAACGCCCGCGACCGCAGCCGAGTACATCTGGGCGCTCGACCGTGTGTCGTTTGAGATCCGCGAGGGCGCCGTGGTGGGCATCATCGGTCGCAACGGGTCCGGGAAGAGCACGCTGCTCAAGATCTTGTCTCGAATCACGGAGCCGACCACCGGACGCGCCGAAGTGCGCGGACGCGTCGGCTCGCTGCTCGAGGTCGGCACCGGGTTCCACCCGGAGCTGACCGGCCGCGAGAATGTTTTCGTCAACGGCGCGATTCTCGGGATGCCGCGTCGCGAGATCGCGCGCAAGTTCGACGAGATCGTCGCGTTTGCCGACGTCGCGCGCTTCGTCGACACACCGGTGAAGCACTACTCGAGCGGCATGCAGATGCGCCTGGCCTTCGCCGTCGCCGCTCATCTCGAGCCGACGATTCTGCTCGTCGACGAAGTACTGGCCGTCGGTGACGCGGAGTTTCAACGCCGCTGTCTGGGCAAGATGGAGGACGTGAGCCGCGAGGGCCGCACCGTCATTCTCGTGAGCCACCAGATGGGACAGATCCGTCGTCTGTGCGAGAGCGTCATGTGGCTCGACAAGGGCCAGCTCCGTCACTTCGGCGACCCGGCGACGACCATTCGTGAGTACGAAGCCGCGACCGTACGCCGGGAGGAGAGCCTCGGCTTTGGCCAGTGCTTCAATGGTTGGGCGCTCGCCGACGGCACGCACACGCTCGAGGATACCGGTCAGCCGTTCACGATCGAGATCGACGCGTCGCTCGCCAGACCGGTCTCGAACGCGCACCTGGGCATCAGCGTGCTCGACGGCGACGATGCGGTCGTCGTGGGGTGGGCGTTCGAGCCGATCGCGCTCGGCGCCGGCCGGCACGTGCTTCAAGTCTCCGTGCCGCAGCTTCCCGTGCGGCCCGGCACGTACCGACTGAGCTTTGCGCTCTTCGATCAAGGCAACAATCTGACCGGCGGCAAGCTCGTCGAGAAATGGACGGCCGTGCCCGCGCTGCTGATCGACGCGGCTCCCGTCGCGCATCCTCAAGACGAGTGGGCCGGCATCCTCAACGTCCCGGCGACACTGTCCACTTCTGTGGAAAAAACACCCGGCGTTATTTTCGCGGTGACGAGATGAGCCCGCGCGATTCGCTCGTCTCGGTCATCATTCCGTGCCACAACGCGGAGCAGTGGATCGGCGAGACGCTTGAATCCGTCACGATTCAGCGGGACGTGACGTGCGAAGTCATCGTTGTCGACGACGGATCGACGGACGCGAGCGCGCGCGTGGCCGAATCGATCGGCGGGCGAGGCGTCCGCATCCTGCGTCAGGAACAACAGGGCGTCGCGGCGGCGCGAAACGCCGGCACCGCGATCGCCCGCGGCGCGTTTCTGCAGTATCTCGACGCCGACGACGTGTTGTCGGCCGGCGCGGTGCGGGCACGCGTCACATCGCTTCTCACCAGCGGCGCCGACGTCGCGTACAGCGACTGGGTGCGATGGGAACGGCAGACGGATGGCACGTTCGCATTGGGCCGCTTCGTCACGCGAAAGCTCGGCTCGCGTCCGGAGATCGAGCTGCTGCGCGACGCGTGGTGGCCGCCTGGCGCGCTGCTGTATCGCCGCGAGTTCGCTGATCGCCTGCTGCCGTGGCGCACGGACTTCCCGATCATTCAGGACGCTCGGTTCCTGCTCGACGCGGCGCTCGCAGGCGGCCGGTTCGTCCATGTGACGGGCGTGGGCCTCAAGTATCGCGTGCACGGCGGCGCATCGCTCTCGCAACGCGATCCGCGCGCCTTCACGCTCGATTGCTTCCGCAACGCGGCGGAGCTCGACGATTGCTGGCGCCGAGATGGCGGGCTCGACGCCGAGCGGCGAGGCGCGCTCGTCGCGGTGTACTCGCACGTGGCGCGGTCGTTCTTTGACTGGGATCGCCCGCGCTTCGACGAGGCAGTGGAACGGCTGCACGCGCTCGAGCCGAAATTCCGGCCCGCCGGCCCGCCCGGGTTACGCGCGCTGTCGGGCGTCGTCGGCTATCCGGCGGCGGAACACATTGCGTTTTGGTGGCGCCAAGTGAAGGGCGCCGTGGGAGCGAGGACATGAAGACGAGCTCGCCGCTACGCGTGCTGCTCGCTGTGGCGTGGTACCTGCCCGAGTCGATCGGCGGAACGGAGAAGTACGTGCGCGGCCTCGCCATGGAACTCAACGCCGCGGGCATCGACGTGGCGATCGCCGTGCCGAGCAACACGACCTCGACAGGCGTCTCGACGGACGAGCGTGACGGCGTGCGCGTGTTTCGATTCGCGCCGATGCCTTCGCATGAATTCGCGCTCGACGCGCCGGTGCCGCCGCGGTGGCGAGAGGTGCTGGAGACCTTCAGGCCGCATATCGTCGACCTGCATTCAGTCACGACACATCTCGGCCTGCCGCACCTTCGTGCCGCACGCGACAGCGGCGCGCAGACCGTCGTCACGGTACACCTGCCGGGCCTGGTCTGCGCCCGAGGCACGCTCTTGCGCTTCGGACACGAGCAATGCGACGGCGATCTCACGCGTCAGCCGTGTACGGCCTGCCGTCTGGAGGCGCGCGGCGTGCCGGCCCCGGTCGGCTCACTCCTGGCCGACATTCCCGACAGCCTCGAGACATTCCTGGAGCGCATGCCGATCCCTGATGTCGCGCGCCGCGCGATTTCAGCCGACGAGTCCCATCAGGACCGCGTGCGGTGGCTGGGCGCCATCGCGAACTGCACGGACCGGTTCGTCGTGATGTCGGATTTTCTGAAGGCCATGCTGGAGCGCAACGGCGTGCCGGAGAACAAGATCGCCGTCTGCCGGCAGGGCATCGAGCGCGGCACCGAGCCGCGCCGTCCGGGTGGCCTGACGCGCGAGCCCGACACGCTGAAGGTGGGATTCGTCGGCCGCCTCGATCCGCTCAAAGGTCTCGACGTGTTCCTCGATGCTGCGGAGCGCATGCCGAGCGACGCCCGCATCGAGTTCCACATCTGGGGCATCGCGCGAACAGCCGCGACGCAAGCGTATCGCGAAGAAATCGTGCGCGATCTTCAGGCGCTGCCGCACGTGATCTTTCACGGCGAGGCCGATTCGCTCACGCCGTATCAGGACATCGACGTGCTCGTCGTGCCCTCGCTCTACGTGGAGACAGGACCGTTTGTCGTGCTCGAAGCACACGCGGCCGGCGTGCCCGTCGTGGGATCGAATCTCGGCGGCATCGCCGAGCGCGTCGTGCCTGGCCGCAACGGCCTGTTGTTTCCGGTGGGCGACGCCGGCGCACTCGCCGAGATCCTCGTGCGACTGTGGCGCGACCCGGTGCAGCTCGAGCAGCTTCGCCCGACCGACCCCGTGCGCACTGTCGAGGATGTCGCGCGCGACACGCTCGACACCTATAGCGCCATCGCCGGAGCGCGAATCGGATGAAGACCGCCGCGTCCGCGCGCGCGCCTCGTCGCCGCCTGCTCGTCGGCACGGCGGTGCACAACAGCCATGTGCAGAACATGGTGAAGGCGCTCTATGAAACCGGCGGGCTCTACGCCTATTTCTCCGGCGGCGTGGATGTCTGGCACAACGCCGCGCTGCGTCGCGTGCGCCACTGGGTCGGCAGCAGCGTGCCTCAAGTGGGCCGCGAGCTGTCGCGACGCGCGATCAGCGGCATCCCCGATGATTTCGTCCGCGCGCGTTGGCGTTGGGAGCTGCCGCGCGTGCTGGCGGGACGCTTCAACGGAAGCGTGCGCCTCGAGGATTGGCTGTGGGAGCGCGGCGAGCACGATCTCGACCGCTTGTGCGCGCGCGTGGTCGGCCAGGCCGGCGTGGACGGGTTCTTCGGCGTCGAGCACGGATCGCTGCGCACGATCGAAGCGGCGCGCGCCGCCGGCAAACCGGCCGTCGTCGCATTTCTGAGTCCGCATCGCGGCATGCGCGAGCGCTGGGTGGACGATGAGTTCATCCGCCATCCCGAGCTCGGGTCCCCGGGACGCCGGTATCTCGATGGTCTCTCCGAAGCTCGCGACGCACGGCGCGACGATGAAGCGCGCCTCGCCGAGTGGATTGTGAGCGGTTCATCGTTTACGACGCGGTCGCTGCACGCCGCAGGGTTCTCGACGGACAAGATCATTACGATTCCGCTCGGCGGTCCCGATCCCATTCCGGTGTCGACGCTGCCGAAGGAACCGCCGTCGACATTGCGGCTCGTGTACGTCGGACCGGTCTCCGTGCGCAAGGGCGCGCACTACCTGCTTCGGGCGTGGCGGCAGATCGCCGGGCCGGGGCTCGAGCTGCATTTCTACGGCAAGCCGCTCTTGCCCGACGACCTCATTGCTGAAGCGAAGGCGAGCCGCGGTGGCGATCGGCTGTTCTTTCACGGCTCCGTCCCGGCAAGCACCCTGGGCGCCGTGTACCTCAACGCGAGTCTGCTGATCCTGCCGACGTTGTGCGATGGATTCGGCCAGGTGATCTCTGACGCGCTGGCGCACGGCGTCCCGGTGTTGACGACCGAGAACGCCGGCGGCGCCGATTGCGTCGAGCCAGGCATCAACGGGTTCGTGATCCCTCCAGCCGATGCGATGGCAATCGCCGAACGGCTGACCTGGTGCGCGGATCATCGGACGGCGCTTTTCGACATGCGGCGCCCGGCGCTGTCGCATGCGGCGCGCTGGACCTGGACGCACTTCCGCCGGCAGTTCGCCGCCGACGTTCAGGGTGCGCTCATCTCGTCGGAGCGCGACACGCGACTGCGAGCGCTCGCCTGATGATCGCCGAGCCGCTGCGCATCTTCGTGACCGCCGATCCGGAATTGCCCGTGCCGCCGGCGCTGTACGGCGGCATCGAGCGCGTCATCGCGCTGCTCGTCGAAGGCCTCGTCGAGCGCGGTCATCAGGTCACGCTCTTCGCGCACGCCGACTCGAAGGTGTCCGCGGACCTTGTCGCGTATTCAGGGCTGCGGAGCGGATCGGCGGCCGACACGATGATTCACGCCGCGCAGATCGCGTTCGAAGCGGCTCGGCGGCATCCGCACGTCATTCACAGCTTTGGACGGCTCGCGTACTTGCTGCCCGTGCTGCCGCTCCCGATCCCGAAAGTCATGAGCTACCAGCGCGCGATCACGCCGCGGAGCGTCGACATGGGCACACGTCTCAGCCGCGGGACGCTGCACTTCGCGTCTTGCAGCCGCCATCTGATCAAAGACGTCGGCGGCCCGAATTGGCAGGTCATCTACAACGGCGTCGAGGTGGATCGCTATCAGTTCGAAGCGGCGGTGCCGCCTGATGCACCACTGATGTTCCTGGGCCGCGTCGAGCGCATCAAGGGCCCGCATCTGGCGATCGAAATCGCACGCAAGGCGAAGCAGCGACTGATCATTGCCGGCAACATTCCCGACGGTCCAGAGCATCAGGCGTACTTCAAGGCCGAGATCGAGCCGCACATCGACGGGCGCGCCATCATGTACTCCGGTCCGGTCGACGATGCGATGAAGAGCGAGCTGCTGTCGCAAGTGCAGGCGCTCTTGATGCCCGTCCTCTGGAACGAGCCCTTCGGCATCGTCATGGCCGAAGCCTTCGCGTGCGGCACACCGGTGATTGGGTTCGCGCGCGGCGCCGTGCCCGAAGTTGTCGCCGACGGCGTGACCGGGTTCGTCGGCCGCAGCGTGGAGGAGCTCGTCGCGGCGGTCGGCCGGTTGTCGCGCATCGATCGGCGCGCGTGCCGGGACATCGCCGAGCGACGGTTCAGCCAGCACGCTGTCGTTGACGGCTATGAGTCGCTCTATCGCCGTATCGCGCGGGCGACGACGTCGCCGGTCGACGCCCAGGCCGAGCTCGAGGGATAGATGGCGACAACCGCGACGCACGTGTGTCTCGTCACGACCGGCCAGCCGGCCTGCAACCCACGGCTCGTCAAAGAGGCGGACACGCTGGTCGACGCGGGATTCGAGGTGCACGTCGTCGCGGCGTTCTCCGCGGACTGGGCGACCGACGCGGACCGCGAGCTCGCGAGCTCGCGGCGTTGGTCGCAGACCTTCATCGATTGGCGGTTGACGTCGATGCCGTGGACGTTCTGGAAATCGCGGCTTCGACACTCGGCCGCGAGGCTCACCGCGCCGTGGCTTGGCGCCTCGTCCGCGGCGGAGTTCGCCGTCTCGCGGATCGCACCGGAGCTCCGCCGCGCCGCGTCGAAGGTGCAGGCTGATCTCTACATCGCGCACAACCTCGGCGCGTTACCGGCGGCGTGGCGCGCGTCGCGGCGACATGGCGCCAAGCTCGGATTCGACGCCGAGGATTTCCACTCCGGCCAGCTTCCACGCGACGACCGCATGCGGCCGGTCATCGAAAAGGTCGAGCGAGAGTATCTGCCGGCGTGCGATTGCGTCACCGCGTCGGCGCCTGGCATTGCCGAGGCGTACGCGGCGCTGACGACCGGCCCGGCCCCCGGCGTCGTGCTCAACGTCTTCCCGAAATCGCAGCGGCCCGGCACGGCAAAGATGCGAGTGCCATCTGCACCACTGACGCTCTACTGGTTCTCGCAGACGATCGGTCCGGGCCGAGGGCTCGAGGACATCGTGTGCGCGATGGCTCGGACGCCCGCCGAAGCGACGGTGCTGCACCTGCGCGGCGACTGGTGCGCCGGCTACGAGTCATCGCTGCGACGCCTCGCGGCAGAGCAGGGCGTGGCGCCCGAACGCATTGTCGCCCATACGCTCGCCGCGCCTGACGAGATGATTCGGCGCAGCGCGACGTACGACATTGGCCTCGCGCTCGAGCCGGGCACCAACGAGAACAACGACCTGTCGATTTCGAACAAGCTCTTCACGTACTTGCTCGCCGGACAAGCCATTCTCGCCACTCGCACGCGCGGACAGGGCTGGCTGCTCGACCAGATTGCTGGAGCGGCGCTCGCGTACGATCCGGGCGACGTCGAGACGCTCGCCGGCCACCTGCGCCGATGGATCGCGAAGCCCGCCGCGCTCGTCGACGCGCGCCAAACGTCGTGGGACTACGGGGATCGACGGTTCAACTGGGACGTCGAGCAGGCGAGATTCCTCAATCTGATTCGCCGCGCGTTGGGCGACGCCGCAACGCGTCCGCGCGCGCGACATGAGCGCGCAGACTCGGCGGCCACACGCGCCGCGACCGCCCGATGAAGCGCGTGCTCATCGTCGCGCCGCATTTTCCGCCCGTTGACGCGGCGGACATGCACCGCGTGCGACTGAGCGCGCCGCACTTCGCCTCCTTTGGCTGGCAACCGTTCGTGCTGACGGTCGCGCCCGAGTGCCTCGAGATGCCCGTCGAGTCGCGGTTGCTCGACACGCTACCCGTCGGCCTTTCGGTGACGCGCACGCGCGCGCTGTCGCCTCGCTGGACGCGGCCGTTCGGGATCGGCACGATCGGTCTTCGGGCATTCGCGCACCTCTATCGTGCGGGCGCGCGCATCATCGCGCGAGAGTCGATCGACCTCGTCTATTTCTCGACGACGGTGTTTCCGGTGATGGCGTTGGGACGTCTCTGGAAACGCCGCTACGGCGTCCCGTACGTCCTCGACATTCAGGACGCGTGGCTGAGCGAGTACTACGACGACAAACCTGCATCGCAGCAGCCACCGAAATATCGCTGGGCGCGCGCGCTTCACGCGACGCTCGAGCCGTTCACGATGCGGAAGGTTGACGGACTGATCGCCGTTTCGCCGGCGTACCTCGAGACGCTGCGCCGGCGGTACCCGTGGATTACCGCCGACATCTGCCGCACGGTGCCGTTCGGTGCGGCCGCCGAGGATTTTGACATCGCTATGAAGCTCGCGGCTCCGGGCTCGAAGGGACGCGACGACATCCTTCACGGCGTCTCCGTCGGACGCGGCGGCAGCGATGTGCGCGTCGCCGCGACGATCTTGTTTCGGGCAGTTCGAACGCTCACGGCCAGCGCGGCTTCGCGCCATGTCGATCTCTCATTTGTCGGGACGGACTACGCGCCCTCGCATCTTGCGCGAAAGACGCTCGCGCCGATCGCTGACGCCGAGGGTCTCGGCGATCGCGTGAGCGAAACGCCGGCGCGCGTTCCGTATTTCGAGGGCTTGCGACGCCTTCGCGCCTCGGACTTTCTGGTGCTGCTCGGATCAGATGATCCGCAGTACAGCCCGTCGAAGGTCTATCCATATCTGCTCGCGAAGCGGCCAGTCGTCGCCGTGCTGCACGCCTCGAGTCCGGTCGTCGACCTGCTCTCCCGAGCGCGCGCGGGCGTCGTCGTCACCTTTCGAGACGAGCGCGACGTTCCCGCGGCCTGCTCGTCGCTTGCAGCGCAGTTGTCGCGACTGCTTTCGCGCCTGCCGTGTGACTCGGAGATTGACGACGCCGTACTCGCGCCGTTCTCGGCGCGCGAGCTGACGCGACAGCAGTGCGAAGTCTTCGACACGCTCGCGCGGCAGCGCACCGCCGCGGTGGAGGTCCCGTGTCTCGGCTGACGCGGCTCGCGGTCGTCGCGAGCCATCCGATCCAAACCCAGGCGCCATGGTTTCGAGCGCTCGCGCAGGTCGTCGACCTCGACGTGTTCTACGCGCATCGACAGGACGCCGCAGGGCAGGCCGCGGCGGGATTTGGCCACGCGTTCGACTGGGACGTGCCGCTACTCGACGGCTACCGCCATCACTGGCTCGAGAACGTGGCGCCGGAGCCGACGGTCGAAACCTTCGCCGGCTGCGACACACCGGACGTGGCGGTCGCGCTCGCCGACGGCGGCTTCGACGCGTGCATCGTCACCGGCTGGTATTTGAAGAGCTACGTGCAGGCCATCCGTGCGTGCTGGCAGGCGCGCTTGCCCGTCATGCTGCGAGGCGACTCGCATCTCGGCACGCCGCGGCCGCTCTTGACGAAGGCCGCCAAGTACTTGCCCTACCGCTGGCTGCTGCCGCGAGTCGACGCGCATTTGTATGTGGGCGAGGCCAATCGCGAGTACCTGCGCTACTACGGTGTGACCGATCGGCAGCTGTTCTTCGTACCGCACTTCGTCGACAACGACCGATTCAACCAGACCGCGTCGCGCGCGCGAGCAACCGGCGCGGCGGTGGCGTTCAGATCGTCGATCGGCGCGCCCGCCAACGCGACGGTGTTTCTCTTCGCGGGCAAGCTGGTGGCGAACAAGCGCGCGATGGACTTCGTGCAGGCGCTCGCGGGCCTTCGCGCGATCGGTCGCATGGTGCACGGCGTGATCGTCGGCTCGGGCCCGGAACACGCGGTGCTCCGGAGTCAGGTGGAGATGCTGGGCGCGCCGATCCACTTTGCGGGCTTCAAAAATCAGAGCGAGATGCCGGCCGCGTATGCGGCGGCCGACTGTCTGGTGCTGCCGTCGGCGAGTGAGACGTGGGGCCTGGTGGTCAACGAGGCGATGGCGTGCGGACTGCCGGCGATCGTGAGCGACGCGGCCGGCTGCGCGCAGGACCTCGTCGTTGCGGGTCGCACCGGGTTTGTCTACGCGGCGACGAACGTGCCCAAGCTCTGGGACCGGATGACGGACGTCGTTGACGCGCTCGAATCCAATCCGAACGCGTTCCGCGCGGACGTGCTCGAGCACATCTCGCGGTACGACGCACATTCGGCGGTCGCCGGAACGGTTGCCGCGCTTGGCGCCGTGACGGCCGACTCTGACCTCCGAGACGAGCGCGAGGGCGCGCCGGTGCTCTCGCGGGGGCAACGGTGATCACGCTCGTCCTGATGTGGCTCGTCGTGGCCGCCGGGCTCGTGTTCTGGCGCTGGCATCTGGGCCGCGGCCTCGGACTGGTCGTCGCCTTCGTCGTGAGCTTGAGCTCGCTGCACTTTCTCGCCGCGACGCTCTACGTGTTGCCGTGGTACGCGGGCCTCGATCGCGACTTCATTCAGGCGGGACTCTTCATCGCGCTTGAAGGGCTGCTGGGATTTGCCATCGGCGCGTTCGTGATGTCGGTGACGCTTCAGTCGGAGATGGCGCCGACACCGGAAGACAGCCCGTCGCAGATGCACGCCGGCTTCTTGTACCTCGGAGGAGGCTTGGCGCTGTACACGGTCGTTCGCGCCGGCGTCAGCGGGATTCCTTCCATCGGCGCGATCGCGGCAGGCGGGTCAGCGCTCATCGTGTTCGGGCTGTGCCTCGAATGCTGGCAGGTGAGCCGCGGCCGACAGGTCCTCTGGCTCCTGGCCAGTGCCACGCTGCCATTCATCACGATTCTCACGCAGGGTTACTTGAGCTACGGCATTGCGGCCCTCGTCGTGATTTTCACGTTCGTCGCCGAGCACGCGCGGCCGCGTTGGGTGCTGCTCGCCGGCGGCCTCATCGTCAGTTACATCACGATGTCGTTCTACGTGACCTACATGCGCGACCGCAACGACATCCGCGACGCCGTCTGGAACGGCGCGAGCGCGTCCGATCGGTTGTCGGTGGTCGGCCGCACGATCTCGACGATCGAGCCGTTCGATCCGCGCAACCCCGCGCACCTCTCGCGCGTCGACGACCGCCTCAATCAGGACTACCTCGTCGGTCGCTCCGAGACGTGGCTCGGCCAGGGCTACGCGTCGTTCGGCCATGGCAGCACTGTGGCAGACGCCGTGCTGGCCCTCGTCCCTCGAATGCTGTGGCCCGACAAGCCGATGGCGGCCGGCAGCGGCGATCTCGTCAGCCAGTACACCGGCATGACGTTTGGCCCGGACACGAGCGTCGGCATCGGCTCGATCATGGAGCTCTTCGTCAACTTCGGCTCGATGGGCGTCTGGATCGGCATGGCCATGTTCGGGGCCGCACTCGTGCTCGTCGACGAGCGCGCCGCCTTCCACCTCGCGCATGGCGACGTGAGACGATGCTGCCTGTGGTTCGTGCCGGGATTGAGTCTGCTGCAGGTCGGAGGCTCGCTGGTCGACGTGTCACTCACCGCGGGCGCGGGCATCGCCGTCGCGCTGCTCGCCAATTCCTCGTTGCGTTGGCTGTTCCCGCACTCGACCGACATGGTCGGGGACGCTCCGGCTCACGACCTGACGGTCGGAAACGAGGTGCGGTAGTGTCGACCCCGACGCTCGCGGCGATCACGCTCGCCGAGACCGGCGGCGGTGTGGCGGCGGTCTCGCGGCTCATCTGGAATGTGATGGGCGAGGGATGGACGACACGACAGCTGGTCACGCTCGACGCGCATCAGCCGGACGCGCGGCCGCGCGTGCGCGGGCGCATCAAGTTCGGCCTCGAGCTGGGCAGCGTGCAGGCGTCGCATCCTGACAGCTGGGTGCTGTTCTCCCACTTGTCGCTCGCGCGGGCGCACGCCTATCTCCCAACGTTTGTCCGGCGACCGTACGGTGTGTTTCTCCACGGCATCGAGGCTTGGCGGCCGCTTGGATCGCTCGAGCGCGGGCTGCTGCGCGGCGCCGCGGTGCGCATGGCCAACTCGCGCTTCACGGCCCGGCAGGTCATGATCGCGAATCCTGGAATTGGCGCGATCGAAGTCTGTCCGCTCGCTGTTCCGCCCGCGGCGGCGTCGGACAGCCACACACACGATGACCGTTCGTCGGCCCTCGATATCGGCCCGCAGGCGGTATTACTCGTCGGGCGCCTGTCGGCGGCCGAGCGGTACAAGGGACACGACGCGCTGCTCGAGGTCTGGCCCGAGGTCGCGAAAGCGCGTCCGGACGCTCGTCTCGTGTTTGCCGGCGA
>CAYQRM010000068.1:0-16420 GCA_964419785.1 uncultured Solibacteraceae bacterium
GGTCATGCGCAGGCCCTGCACCGGTTGGCCCTGGTTGAACTCCTGGTTCCGCATCGGCATCGCGTGCACGTTGTGCAGCGTCGAGTCGCTGTTGACGATTTCGAGCGGCTGGCCGACGCGCAATCCGACCACGCGCGGTGAGTAGTGACAAGCTTTCTGGTCGAGCACGACCGGCGTGGTCGGGACCTCGAACGAGTACGACGGATCGAGTCCGGCTTTCACGTAGACGAACGCGTTGGCGACGCCGCCCGTGGGGCTCACGAGGGTCGCATCGCTCTGCACGGTGGCGCCAGCCGTCTGCGCGCAGACGGGGTCGGACCCCATGCGAAGTGTCTCAGCAGGCGGCGGCGTGCCTTTGAGCGAGACCCGGCCGGACAAGCTCCCGGCCGTGGCCGCATCGACGTGCTTGCCCGTATCCGGCGGAGGCGCCGCGGGCGTTTCCTTTTGTCCGCAGGCGGTGATGGCGACAGTGGAGAGCGTCAGGACGAAGGACGCGACGAGTCTGGGGAGCGAAGCGTTGTGTGTGGACATCGGAAACAACCAGGTCAAACCGAGCGGAAACGCGACAACGCAAGATTATCTCCGACTTGACCATGCGCGCGCCACAACGCTAGCATCATGCGGACGGGTCTCCGAGTGTGGAACACTTCGTCCACAGTCGGAGGCCCGTTCCCCTTTGTGCCGGTATCGTCTAGGGGTCAGGACACGTGGTTCTCAGCCACGGGACCGGGGTTCGAATCCCCGTACCGGTACCATCCTTCGCTTGCGGTTGTCATGTTCGTGAGCTACGGATGGCAGGTCGTTCTCCTCAGGTATCGTAACGCACCATGAAGCGCGTGGCGTTTGCGCTCGGGCTCGGCGTTGCCGCCACGGTCCTTGCCGCGCTGTTCGCGTCGACCTCGATCGGCCGCGCATTCGAGAACCAGACGTACGACGCGAGACTTTCGCGCACGGCGCCGCTGTCGGATCGCGCGTCGAACATCGCCGTCATCGAGATCAACGACTCGTCGCTTCAGGCGCTCGAAGGGACGTTCGGACGCTGGCCCTGGCCGCGCGTCGTCCACGCCGGCGTGATCGATTTTCTCTCGCGCGCCGGCGCGCGCGTCATCGGCTACGATGTGTTGTTCATCGAGCGCGACACCCGCGGCGACTTTCCTGTCGGCACCAGCCACATGAGCGGCAGCCAGTCCGACGAAGCGCTCGTCGATGCCGTGCGACGGGCTGGCAATGTCGTGCTCGCGGCTGCAGCTTCGTCGGAAGGGCTTGCGAAGCCTAACGTATCGACCGACACCGCGCCGCCGGCGCTGCCCGGCGTTGTCTATCGGGCTGGCGCGGGATTCCAGGAACGGCCGATCGTCGAGCTGCCGTTCGACGATCTCAAGGCCGCGGCGATTGGCATCGGCCACACCGTGCTCGTGAAAGATCCTGACGGTTCCGCACGCACGCAGCTGCCGTTCATCGACTACCACGGCACGACGATTCCCTCGCTCGGTCTCGCGGCGGCGCTCGCCGCCGAGCGCGTGCCGGCTGAGGATGTCGGGCTCGAAGGGGTCAACCGGCTTCGCGCGGGATCGCACATGCTGCCGCTGCTCACCGATCCCGCGCCGCCCGATCGTGCCGGCGATCCGGCCCAGCCGTCGAAGCAGCTGCTCCTCAGTTTTCGCCGCGCGGCGACGATGGCGGATGGGACGGTGTCGATCTTCCCCGTGTACTCGTTCTTCGACGTCCTGCTGTCGGAAGATCGCCTCTCGGCCGGTCAGACGCCGCCGATCGATCCCGCCGCGTTTCGGGGGAAGGTCGTGTTCGTCGGAACGAGCGCGGCGGGATTGAACGACGTGTTTGCGTCGCCGGCCGGCGGATCGGGCGTGCCCGGCGTCCAGATTCAGGCGACGGTCGCCGACAGCGTGATGTCCGATCGGTTCATTCGGCGCGCGTCGCCGACGACGGAATTGTCGATCGCGCTGGCGGCCGGCGTGACGGTCGGCCTCCTCGCGACGTTTTTGCCCGTGCCATGGGCGACGGCCGTGGTCATCGCGCTTGCCGGCGCGTTCGGCCTGTGGCTGACGCGCGAGGTTGGTGCTGGGATGTGGATCGGCGCGGTCAGGCCGGCAACGGCGATGGCGCTGGCGCTCTTTGGCGGCGTCGCGTGGCAGTACTTCGTCGAGGGGCGCGCCAAGCGCGAGGTGAAGCAGCTGTTCGGGCGGTACGTGTCACCCGCCGTCATCAACGAGCTGATGGCCAATCCGGCGCTCGCGCGGCTGGGCGGCGAGAAGCGCGAGATGTCGGTGCTGTTTTCCGATATCCGCGGCTTCACGACCGCCTCCGAACGCAGCACGCCCGAGGCCGTCGTCGCCCAGCTCAACGAGCATTTCGGGGCGATGGTCGACGTGCTGTTCCGACACCAGGGAACGCTCGATAAGTTCGTAGGCGACATGATCATGGGGTTATTCGGGGCGCCCCTGCCCGACGCGCATCACGCCGATCACGCGGTGGCGGCGGCGCTCGAGATGTCGGCCGAGCTCGACCGGCTGAACGAGCGGTGGAAGGCCGACGGCCGGCCGGTGCTCGACATCGGGATCGGCATCAACTCTGGCGAGATGATTGCCGGCAACATCGGGTCGGCGGCGATTATGAGCTACACGGTGATTGGCGACGCGGTGAATCTCGGATCGCGGCTCGAGTCCTTGAACAAGGAGTACGGCACGCGCATCCTGATCAGTCAGGCGACGAAAGATCGACTGACGATCGACGTGCCGATGCGGCTCGTCGGCGAGGCGCACGTCAAGGGACGCCAGCAGCCCGTCGTGGTATATGAAGTGGGACCCAGCAGGAGAGCGACATGAAATCGATCGTGGCCGTCGTGATGGTGAGCGGACTCTTGGTGGCCGTGCCGGCCTGGGCTCAGCTCGGCGGGCTGAGCAACGCGATTAAGAAGGGCCAGGAGGCCAAGGACACGCTCGACACGCTCACGATCTCCGACGCCGAGGAAAAGCAAATCGGCAGCGACATCAGCGTGAAGCTGCGCGACAAGTACGGCGTCGTGCAAGACAAAGCCGTGACGAAGTACGTGACGCTCGTCGGCACGGTGCTCGCGCAAGCCAGCAGCCGGCCGAATCTCGCCTGGACGTTCATCGTGCTGGATACGGACGGCGTGAACGCGTTTGCCGCGCCGGGCGGCTTTATCCACATCACGCGCGGCGCGCTCGCGCTGATCCAGAACGAGGCGGAGCTCGCCGATGTGCTCGGCCATGAGATCTCGCACGTGACCGAGAAGCACACGATCAACGCGATCAAGAAAGAGAAGCTCGTGAGTACCGGCGCGTCGGCCACACGCAATCAGCTGCTCCAGGACGTCGCAAACGCGGGTTACTCGATGGTGCTCGAGAACCACTACGACCGGAACCAGGAGAAGGACGCCGATCGACTCGGCGTGACGCTCGCCAACAAGGTCGGCTACTCACCGAACGGGCTCGGGTCGTTTCTGACGAATCTCGAAACGCGGGACAAAGACGTCAAAGAGCCGAGTGGGCTGTTCGCCTCGCATCCGGACATGAAGGATCGCATCGACACGCTCGCGAAGCTGATTGCCGCGCAGAAGCTCTCGGCGACGGCGGTGGTGGCCGCGCGCTATCACGAATCGGTGTCGTATAAGCCGGCGGCCGTCGGGTCGATCGGCGCGTACAATCCGCCCGCCTCGAGCGGCAGCAAGTTCGGCTTGAGCGGGATGAACGCGCTCGGCAACGAGAAGAGCAGCAACCAGACGATCGCGTCGGCCGGATCGCGCGGCGTCAACGCGGATCGTGACGCCCCAGGCGGCCCCAACAAGACGATCGTCGTGGTCACGGTGACGGCCGCCGAAGTCACGGAGTTCAAGAAGGGCATTAGCGGCTGACGCCGTTCATGGCCGACGTCCCCGTACACACGCTTTGGATGCCCCACGCGTTGTGGGCCTTGGCGCTCGCTGCCGTCACGGCGGCGTTGATGGTCGTCGTGCGCGACCGCCTCACGCGCCGGCGGTTGCGGTTCACGCTCCTCGTCACGCTTGCGTTGCTCGGGCTGCACCTTGGGCTCGCGCGGGTGCCGCTCCTCGCCGAGGGGCATCTCGCGTTGATGGAGAGCCTCGAAGAGATGCTGTTTGCGCTGGCGGTCACCAACACGATCGTCACGCTGATCTTCAATCCGTGGCTCACGAGGACGGACCGCGACCGCGCGCCATCGATCATTCAGGATGTGCTCGTCGTCGGACTGATTGGCGGCGTGGCGATCTACGTGTTCGGCGACAAGATCGTCGGACCGTCGATCGGCGCCGCGGCGGCCCTCGCGCTCGGCCTGCAGGACCAGCTCGGCAATCTGTTTGCCGGTCTCGCGATTCAGCTCGAGCGTCCGTTTCGCGTGGGCCACTGGATCTCGATCACGAACTACGAGGGTCGCGTGGTCGAGGTCACGTGGCGCGCGACGAAGATCCGCACGAAGGCGGGCAACCTCGTGATCCTGCCCAACAACGTGATGGGCCGCGAGTCGATCACGAACTTCTCGGAGCCGATCGCGCCCACGCGGGAGTTCATCGAGGTCGGGGCGAGCTACCTCGTGCCGCCCAACAGTGTGACGGACGCGATTCTCACCGCGCTCGCGCGGGTGCCGCGTGTCCTCAGGCAGCCGGCGGCCGACACGGTCATCGCGGATTTCGGTGCCTCCGCCATCGTGTACCGCGCGAGATTCTGGATCGATGACTTCGAGCAGGACGAGACGATCCGGCACGAGGTGCGGACCGCGATTTACTACGAGTTCAACCGGCGAGGCATCGAGATCCCCTGGCCGATTCAGATTCAGTACGACCGGTTCGAGGTGCCGCCCGATCCCGCGCAGCGCCGGCGCGAGCTGGCCGCGTCGATTGCCACGGTCCCCGAGTTCGCGACGCTGCCGCCCGAGGCGCACGATTGCCTCGCAGCGTCCACGACCGAGCGGCTGTTCGCGAGCGGCGAAGCGATTGTTCGCGAGGGCGACCCGGGCGGTTCGATGTTCATCGTCAAGCGCGGCCGCGTGGCGGTCACGATCGGGCCCGAGGCGCGCGAGGTGGCGGCGATCGAAGCCGGCGGGTATTTCGGCGAGATGTCGCTGCTCACCGGCGATCACCGCACGGCGACGGTCGTCGCGCGCGGCGATTGTCTGGTGCTCGAGATCGCCGCCGACGCGTTCCGCGCGTACGTGCAGAGCCGGCCGCAAGTGATCGATCACCTGGCGGAAGCCGCGGCCGCGCGGCGAAAGATGCTCGATCGGTCGCGTGCGGCCGCCACCACGCACCCCGTCGAGCCAGTGTCGCTCGCGCGCCGCATGCGTCAGTTCTTCGGTCTGAGCTAATCGATCTTCACTGCGTCCAGATCAGGACGCGCTCACCAGACATCCGGCTGTAGTCCATCACGAGCGCCGGGCCGATGCGCTCGAGCTCGTTGATGTCCAGATGCATGCGGTCAAAGTCGAATCCGCGACTGTCCTTCATCACTTCGAACTTGCGGTGGCCGAATTTGAGGATCCAAAACGGGATGGACACCTTCACGAGTCGCGGCGGCTCCTCATTCGGATTCCACGCCAGAATCCACATCGCTTCGGGGCGCGTGCGTGAAGTGGGCAGGTCTGCGAGCGGCCGTGTCGCGTGCTCGTGCTCGAGCTCGTCCACTTCGATGAGGGGACGCTGGCCTTTAAACGGCGCCCGCGCGTGATCGAATTGATCGAGCGCATCGGCGGCGGTCGATTTCACGGCCGAGATGTGCCGGCTCACGAAGTACATGCCGGCGCCCGCCAGCACGAACAACCCCAACATGCAGACGCCAACGACCCCGAGGATCACCCAGAGCCACGTCTTCTTCGACGCCATCTGGCTGTAGTTTACGGCTTCTCTCGATCGAAGGGCTGATGCTCGTACCGCTCCGCGGCGCTCGAGCCAATCGGGTCGTTGTTCGCATCCGCGATTTGATGTGCCTGGCGATACTCCCCAAGGGCGGCCTGCCGATGGCCCTGCAGGTCTTCGGTCTTGCCGAGCTCGAGATGGATCCTTCCGCGCACCCATTCGACCGGTGACGCCTCCAGCGCGGCCCGCAGGTCGGCCTGCGCGTCGGCGGCGTGATGAAGCAGGACGCGCGCGGCGCCGCGCTTGTACAGCCAGAGCGCGCGCTCGCCGGGCAATTTCGGACGAGGGTCCTGGTCGAATTGGGACAGTCCGGCGGTGAGCACCGATTCGGCCTGGGCGTAGTGGCCGGCGCGAATGTTCGTCGCGCCTTGCTCGAGCACGAGAATCCGATTGCGCGGGTACTCACGCTCCAGCTCGGCGAGGAGCTTCAGCACGTCCTCGAAGCGGCCCTCGCGGCTGTAGATCAGAATCAACGCTGTCGAAGCGTCCATGTGCGCTTCCTGATCGTGCAGCGCACTCTCGATGAGCGCGATCCCTCTTTCTTTCCCGCCGCCGAAGCCGGCCATGTACGCGAACCAACGCGTCGGCAGGTTGAGCGTCGCGACCAGATAGCGATAGGAGCCGACGACGATCGCCGCCTCCGATCGGTTCGGCTGGTGATCGAGCACGTCCTCGGCGAGGTCGTACGCCTTCTTGGCGGACTTGAACGCCGCGAACGTGCTGCCGTCGACGGCCGCGGAGTACGACGCTTCGAGCGCGTACGCGGATCCGAGATCGTATTTGGCGTCGATGTCCTTCGGCGATTTGTCCAGGCGAGTCTGCGCGAGCTGGATTGACGTGTTCAGCTCCTTGTGGAACTCGTCGGTCAGCCCTGGCGGCGGCTTCGGCAGCGTGCCGATCGACTTGGTCAGGCTGCCCATGTAGTGATCGATCGTGACGGCGCCTCGGCGAAAGAGGATGTTCAGCCAGAGGATCGCCGCAAGCGCGCGATGGGTGTCCGGGTCGTCGGGGGCCGCCGCAATCGCCTGACGGGCGAGCGAGACGGCTTCATCGTGGTCGAGGCTGTAGGCCGCGTCGAACGCGCGATCGACAAGATCTTTCGCCGTTGCCGGCGCCGGCGCGGATGCCGGCGAGGCCGCCTGACGCCGATCTGCCACGAGTCCCGATCCGCCCGTCGCGACGAGCGCCAGGGCTACGCAGATCGACACCAGGGGACGAGCCGTCATCTGAATTCAATCGATTGACCGAGGCCAGCGGCCTTCGCGCGGTCGAGCGCGAGTTGGGCGGCGACGACGTCTTCGACCGCCATGCCGAGCGACTTGAAAATCGTCACGCCCGACGCGGCGATTCGGCCGGCGACCTTGCCCGACACGAGCTCGCCGAGCTCGCCGACGATGTGACGATCGTTCACGGCGCCTTCGCGGATGGGAATCAGCAGATCGCCCGCTTCCTTCAGCGCGCCCTGGCGCGAGTCGACGTAGACGCGCGCGCGCGCGATGAGCGGCGTCGGCATCTCGCGCTGATCGGGACGGCAGGCGCCGACGCCCACGATATGCGCGCCTGGCGCGACGTCGTCGTTCGCGATGACAGGCTCGCGAGAGGCCGTGGCAAGCACGATGATGTCGGCGCCCCGGACGGCGCTGCGCGCGTCGGTGGTCGCACGAACGTTCAGCGACGTTTCTGCGCTCGCATCCTTGGCGAATTGATCGCGATGAAACGCGTTCGGACTCCAGACGCGGACGTCGGTCAGATTGGCGACGTGACGAATCGCCTCGAGATGGCTGCGCGCCTGCACGCCGCTGCCGATGAGCGCGAGGACGCTCGCGCCCCGGCTGGCGAGATGCTTGACCGACACGGCGGAAACCGCGGCTGTGCGAGCTTCGGTGATGTAGCGTCCGTCGAGCATCGCGATGAGCTCGCCGGTGGCTGGGTCCATCAGGACGATGGTCGCGAGATGCGACGGCAGTCCGCGCGCGTGATTCTCGTGGTACACGGTGACGAGTTTGGCACCGACGGCCGAGCCGACCGCGGCGGGCATGACGCCGAAGTAGTTTTTTTCCGGGCCGATTTCGAGCACCGACCTGACGGGCTGGACGGCGCGGCCGGCGGAGTAGTCACCAAGCGCTCGCCCCATCGCCTCAATCAGGTCCGGCATGGGAAGCACCCTTCGAACGTCGCTTTCTGTCAGGAAGATGGGCATGGGGACGGGGCTTTTTTCCACAGTTTGTGCGAGATTTGTGCCAGAGGTCGCGGGTCAAATGACCGAGCGACCTCCGGCACCCGAGGCGCACAAACTGTGGAAAAAAGCCCCGTCCCCACCATCATACGCACGATTGATGCTCATACTGCGGGTGAGCCGCTCAGGTTGATCATCGACGGGTGGCCGGCGCCGAAGGGCGCGACGATGCTCGAGCGCCGGGCCTGGGCGAAGAGCCGCCAGGACGCGCTCCGCCGCGCGATCATGTTCGAGCCGCGCGGCCATGCCGACATGTACGGCGCGCTGCTGACCGAGCCCGAGCGCCGCGACTCGGACGCCGGCGTGCTCTTCATGCACAACGAAGGCTTCAGCACGATGTGCGGGCACGGCATCATTGCCGTCGTGACGCTTGCCATCGAGCGCAACCTCATCTCGCCGCGCGGCGAAGCGCTCACGCTCGACGCGCCCGCCGGCCAGATTCGCGCGCGCGCCGACATTTCCACCGACGGCGATCACCCGCGCGTAGATCGCGTGGCGTTTCTCAACGTTCCGTCGTTCGTGCTTGCCGCTTCGGTGCCCGTTGACGTCAACGGCCGGCGCGTGCCCGTCGACGTCGCGTTCGGCGGCGCGTTCTACGCCATTCTCGACGCCGAGGCCGTCGGCCTCGCCGTCACGCCCGATCGCCTCGGCGCCTTACGCGACACGGGCATGACCATCGCGCGCGCCGTCGAGCGCGCGATCACCGTCGTCCATCCCAACGAGCCGGGCCTGACCGGCGTCTACGGCACGATCTTCACCGGGCCGCCGTCCCAGCCAGGCGCCGATCTCCGGAATGTGACGATCTTCGCGGATCGTGAAGTCGATCGATCTCCGTGCGGCACCGGCACGTGCGCAGTGCTCGCCGTCCTCGACGCCATGGGTCTGGTCGATCCGAACCGCCCGTTCGTGCACGAGAGCGTCATCGGCACGACATTCAGCGCGCGCGTGGCGTCGCGCACGACCGTCGGCGATCACGCGGCTATCGTTCCGGAGCTGACCGGCTCGGCATGGATCACCGGCGAGCACACGTTCATCGTCAATCCGGACGATCCGCTTGCCGGAGGTTTCAGGATCTGAACGTTGGCAAGCGACAGCGCGTGCCACGCGCCTGACGTGCGTGACGTATTCCGCGCTATTTCAACGCCGCGATGCCGGCGAGGTCGACGTGCGAGATGAGCTCCCGCACGGGATCGATCGCGCCCGTTCCGGTGCCGCTTGCGTGAATGAGAAAGCGGCGATTGATCAATACGCTGATCTCGCCGATCTTGTCGTCGCTGTTGAACGACTCGAGTCCGGGGAAGCCGCCCATCGTGACGGCCTTCATGTAACCGTTGGGCGCCTCTTGATGAAAATCGCCGCCCGCGACGTTCGCGAGCGCCTGAACGTACGCCGCGTCCCCGGCAGTATCGGTGAGCTCGAACTCGATCTGGGCCGGACCCTGCGTGAAGGTCGCGCGAACGTGCGAGGCGGGCGCCGGCAGACGGACATCAGCGCTATACGAGCGTTCGAGCTTCCAGCCCGACACGCTCGGGACGAACTTCTGGAGCCGCTCGTGACCGACGAGCGCCGGACCGGAAGCGCCGGACACTACCGGCGCGCCAGTCTTGTCGTCGCGATGTTCGGCAGGAGAGCACGCCGTGATCGCGACGAAGATCGTCGCAATCGCGGCGAGGACCGCTCGTCTCACTTCATTCCCGCGAGCTTGTTCAGATTGACGGCCTCGACGGCCGCGCGAGCGGCGTCCGGTCCGTCCACGCCGTGCGCGTTCGCCACGACGATGAAGCGATTGTTCACCACAGCCGTGGCCGAGCCGTGCTTCGCGCCCTTCTCCCACTCCTCGAATCCAGGGAAGCCGCCGATCTGCACGGCCTTCTTGTAGCCGTCGTCGGATTTCTCCTGATAGCCGCTCGCCAGGAACATCGCCATCGGTCCGAGCAGCAGCTGGTTCATGGTGCTGTCGGTGATCTCGAGCTCGAGGGAGCTGTCGCCTTTCGTGTAAGTCGCCTTGGCGTTCGACTGCGAGATGCCCATCGACACCATCTCGCCGTGGACCTCGCCTTTGGTCCAGCCGGGAATGTCGGGCATCAGCGTCTTGAGGTCGTCGGAATCGACCGGCTTGGCCGTGTTCTTGCTCATCTGCTGCAGGCCCTGCATCATCTGCGTCAGCCCCTGCGCCGCTTGCTGCGCGCCCTGCGCGGCCTGGGCCGAGCCGGCGCTCGCGCCCGCATTGGCGTTCGCGTTCGCCGGTTGATTCGCGCTCGCGTTCGAGCCGGCGCCCGCTGCGGGTTTGGTTTCAGTTGCCGTCTGATTGCTCGAGCCGCCGCACCCGGCGCCGAGCAGCACGACCAGCGCGCCTACCACCACTCGTCGATTCATGATGCCTCCGTCCGCTCCATCCAGCGGATTCCGTCTGGCGATACTTTACCGAATCCGCTCGCGGATCTTGCCGATCTTCGTCACCCTCTCGCCGCCGACTTCGAGCGTGACGATGTAGTCGCCGACAGGCGCGGGCGCGCCGACGTTCCCGCCGCGACCGCCTCCTCCGCCGCCGCGTCCGCCGCCGGTCTGGCCGCACCCGGCGCCCGTCGCCGGCGCCCCTGCCGGCATCACCTGCATCGTCCACTCGATGCAATTGAGCCCGGCGCGTCCCGGGCCGCTGAGCTGCGCGACCGGCTTCCCCGCGATGTCGGTGATCGTCACGCGCGCGCCCGACGCGTCAGCGCTCTTCAGGTAGTAGTTGATGTCGAGCGCGTCGCGCTCGTTCGGCACTTCGACGTAGCGATCGCCGAACAGGTGATAGTTCATGCCCTGGCCATTGAATCCGTAACGCGGCCGCGGGCGGATGTCGAAGAAGTGAACGTTATGATCGAGTATCTCTGGCGTCAGCTCTTGCAGCGGCGTGATGTTGCCAGTCCAGAAACCGCGTCCGTATGTGCCGAGGACGAGATCGCCCTCGCGCGGATGGATCGTGAGGTCCGTCACCGATACCGTCGGCAGATTCGCTTTGAGCTGCGACCAGCTGGCGCCGGAGTCAATCGAGACGAACACGCCGATGTCGTCGCCGACGATGAGCAGGTTCTTGTTCTTGCGATCCTCAACGACGACGTTCACCGCGGCCTTCGGCAAATTGGCGCTGATCGACGTCCACGTCTTGCCGCCGTCGGTCGTGCGATAAAGATACGGAGTGAAGTCGTCGTTGCGGTATCCGTTCTTGGCGACGAACGCGGTGTTGGCGTCGAAGGGTGAGGCGAACACGCGGCTCACCCAGCGAACCGCCGGCGCGCCGGCGGCGACGAGCGCAGGTGTGACGTCCGTCCACGCGCCGCCATGATTGGTCGTCAGCTGGACTTTGCCGTCGTCAGTCCCGACCCAGATGACGCCCGCTTTCACCGGCGATTCCGAGATCGTGGTGATCGTGCAGAACGGCACGTTGTGTCCGATCTTGGTCGGATCGTTCGTCGTGAGATCCGGGCTGATCTTTTCCCAGTGATCGCCGCGATCGAGCGAGCGGAAGAGCAGCTGCGCGCCGGCGTAGACGATCTGCGGGTTGTGTGGCGAGAGCGCGATCGGCGCGATCCAGTTGTAGCGGAGCGGTGGATCGCCGCTGCCCGCGCGACCCGGCGTGATGTCGGTGCGCACGCCTGTCTTCTGATCCATGCGGCCCATCGCGTTCAGCTCGCGGGTGTTGTAGACCCAGCGGCTGTCGGTCGGATCGACGACGTTGTACATGCCGTCGCCGGGCCCGACGGTCACCCAGTCCTCGACGGTGATGACGCCCGTCCGTCCGTTGCTCGGACCTTTCCAGGAATCGTGATCCTGCAGACCGCCGTAGACGTTGTACGGATCGTCCATGTCGACGCCGATCGCATACACCTCGCCGACGCGCAGATTCGGCGCGTAATCGGTCGTTTTGCCGCCGTCGTTCGAGAACTGCACGCCGCCGTCGCTGCCGATGATGAGGCGATCTGAATCCTCCGGATCCCACCACATACAACGGAAGTCGCCGAACGCGCCGCGGAAGAAGTTCATCTGCCACGTCTTGCCGGCGTCGCGCGTGATGTACATGCTGTCGCTGTTCGCGATGACGACTTGATCGTTGTTCGGATCGATCTTGATCTGATTGAACGAGTACGGCGCCTTGCCTCCGGCGACATTCGTCGGTCCCGTCTTCACCCACGTCTTGCCGCCATCGTCGGTGCGATAGAGCTCGTTGCCGATGATGCCGCGCGCGAGCGGCGCCACCGCACTGACGCCGCCGGCTTGTCCGGCCGCTGCACCCGCTCCGGCGCCGCCGCGACCGCCTCGGCCCTGGCTCGCCGGAGCTCCGTTAGGAGCGGAGGCGGCCGGATTCTGATTCTCAATCAGCGCGTATAGGATCTGCGGATTCTTCTGGTAGATGTCGAGGCCGATGCGGCCCAGCTTGCCCGTCGGCAGGCCGCCGCCGAGCTTGGTCCACTTCTCGCCGGCATCGTCACTGCGGTAGATCGCCGTCTCGGGCCCGCTTTCGACGATTTGCCACGGTTTGCGATCCTTGTCGTACATGGCCGCATAGAGAATCGTCGGCGTCTTGCGGTTGATGACGAGATCGATCGCGCCGACCGCGTCGTTGACGTAGAGCGTCTTCTTCCACGTCTTGCCGCCGTCGACGGTCTTGAACACGCCGCGCTCTTCGTTCTTGGTGTAGAGACGGCCCATCGCGGCGACGAACACGACGTCGGGATTCTTCGGATCGATGACAATGCGCGCGATGTGCGACGAGTCGGGCAGGCCCATGAACTGCCACGTCTTGCCCGCGTCGATCGACTTGAAGACGCCCTTGCCGGAGAGCGAACTGCGCGCGTTCGCCTGATCGCCAGTGCCGAGCCAGACGACGTTCGGATTCGACGGCGCGACGGCGACGGCTCCGGTCGCGGCAACGCCCACGCTGTCGGAAATCGGGTCCCACGAGATGCCGCCGTTCACGGTCTTCCACAAGCCGCCACTGCGCGTCGCGGCGTAGATCGTGTAGAGGTGATCGTGCGCCGGCGATTCCGGCACGGCGATCGCCGTGACCCATGCGCCCGTGCGAAACGCACCAATGTTGCGCATCGTCACGGTGCCGAGGATGTCGTCGAGCGTCGGAGGCGGCGCGGCGGCGCGCATCGAGGGCGCAAGCGTCAGCGCCGCGAGACCGATCGACAGTGCTGTAGCGAGGGCCGCCCGGATCGTCATGGGCAGACTCTACTACCAGGAACGACAAGTTAGAAGTTGGAAGCCAGAAATTAGAAGTTTCGGAGTGACGGCGTGCCCTCTGAACTTCTCACTTTTGGCTTCTAACTTCTTCCCAGCCAGTGCAGCAGGCCGAGCGTCAGTCCTGGCCAATACGTGATGAGCAGCACGCCGATGGCGAGAATGCCGAGCATCGGCAGCGTCGCCCACGTGACTTCAAGCACGGGCTTCTTGAAGCGAATCGACGCCAGCAGCAGGTTGAGGCCGAGCGGCGGGTGCAAGAAGCCGAGCTCGAGATTCGCGACGAAGATGATGCCCAGGTGCACGGGATTGATGCCGAACACGTCGGCGAGCGGAACGATGAGCGGCACAACGACGACGATCGCCGAAAAGATGTCCATCAGCGTGCCGACGATGAGCAGGAACACGTTGAGGCCGAGCAGGAACACAATTTTGGAGTGCACGTGCGCCTGCGTCCACTCGATGAGGTGCGTCGGCACCTGCGCGTTGACGAGGTAGTTCGTCAGCCCAGCCGCGACCGCGAGAATCACGAGCACGCTGCCGACGAGCGCGACGCAATCGCTCATCACGCGCAGCACGTCCTTCCACGTCGGCAGGTCGCGATGGATGAAACGCTGGACGATGAGCGTGTAGAGCGCCGCGAGCGGCGCGGACTCGACGAGCGTGGCGATGCCGCCGAGAAACGCCCCGAGCACGAACACCGGCAGCAACACTTCCCACTTCGCTTCCCAGAGCGCGCTCATCGCCTCACGGAGGCTGAACGGTGTGCGTCCCGCACTCGTGACCAGACCTTCGCGCACGCCGAGCGCGGACAGAAGTCCGAGCATCATGAGTCCAGGCAGCAGGCCGCCGATGAACAGGTCCTCGATCGACGCGGTCTGCGCGACGATGCCGTACAGCATCAGCGGCAGTGAAAGAGGAAAGAGCAGACCGAGCGAGCCCGACGCGGTCAGCAGTCCGATCGAAAAGCGCTCGCGATAGCCATTACCGGTGAGCGCGGGCAAGAGCAGGCCGCCGAGAACGAGGATGGTGACACCAGAGCCGCCCGTGAAGAGCGTGAAGAAGGCGCAGAGCGTCGCCGCGGCGACGGCGGTGCCACCCGGCGCCCATCCGAACCACGCGCGGAAGAGCCGCAGCAGTCGCTCCGATGATTTGCCTTCGGCGAGCAGGAAGCCCGCGAGCGTGAAGAGCGGAATGGCCGCCAGACCGGTCGACGTCGTAAGCTCTTCGTACGCCTTCACGAGCAGCACGACGGGCGGATTGCCGGCGACGAGCGTCGCGAAGATCGCGATGCCAGCGAGCAGCGCGAAGATCGGCGCGCCGAATACCGCCGCGACGAGCACCGTCACGAGCCACGGCCAGAGCGACGCGCCCTCGAATGCCGACCGATGGTCCTGAATGACGAACGCCGCGACGATGCCGAGCGCGGCGATCGCGCGGCCGGGCCAGTGCGGTGACGCGCGCCAGACGAGGCGCAGCGCGATCAGGCCGAAGCCGATCGGCAACGCCAGATCGGCCACCCAGACGGGCACGCCAATCGCGATCACATCGCCGGCCCCGCGGTCGCTCTGGAGCAGCACGTAGCCGCCGACGGCGAGCAGCGTCGACACCATCGCGCCGCCCGCGCCAGAGATGATGTGCGCGACCTCGCCGACGCGGTTCTTGGGGAGGAACTCGCCGGTCGCGAGCGTCAGCAGCTTGCCTTCGCGCGCGGCAATCGCCGCGCCGAACAGGCCCAGCCAAAGCGTCAGGCTTTGCGCAAATGGCCCTGATCCGGGCACGCCCATGCCGAGCAACTTGCGCGAGGCGATCTCGGCGAGCGGCAGCAGCATGATGCCGCTGAGCGCAACCGTCGAGAGCAGGTTCTCCGCGCGGATCGCGACGCTTTTGATCGACAACGTCGCGCTACCGGCCCCTGGACTTGCGGAACGCGTCGCGCTCCTGGACGGCGAGGTCGTAGATGTCGGCCGGCACCATCGTGCCCCGCATCGACGACGTCAGCTGCGAGGCGGCGGCGCGGAATTCGCCGGCCGCCTTCGCGTCGAACTTGATGACCTCGAGACCACGCGACGTCATCGCCGTGATCGAGTCGGCGTCCTGCTTCGGCGCGTCCGTGCGGATGCGCGCCTCCATCGCCGTCGCCGCGTCGGCGACCTTCGCCTGATCCTCCGGCGAGATCTTGGTCCACGTGTCCTTCGAGATCACGAGCGCGCCGACGAGCGGTGCGATGTGCAGCTGCAACATGTATTTCGCGTCCCGGAAAATCTGCAGCGTGAGCGCGAGGTACGGCGTGCTGGGCGCCGTGTCGATCAGGCCCGTGCCGAGCTTGAGCTGCGCGGGAATGTCCGCGGGCAGCAGCGCCACCGGATGAAAGCCGTTCGACGAATACCACTGCGACATGCGGTCGTCGCCCTTGCTCGTGTAGAGCTTCGACGCCTTCACGTCGGCGAGTGACTTCAGTGGCTTCTTGGAGAAGAGCTCGACCCATCCACCGGTGCCCCAGCACAGCAGGTGATAGCCCTTTGCCTCGAGCTTCTGGGAGAGGATGGGCGCGAGCTTCTTCTGCACCGCCAGCTCCTCATCATCGGTCTCGAAGAAGAACGGGATCGCGAAGACGTTGAAACCCTCATCGATGAGCGAGAGACCGCCGGCGGTGAGCAGGCCAGCCTGCAGTGTGTTGATCGTCGGCCGCATCATGCGGATGTTCGTCGCCTCGTCGCCCTGCGTGCCGCCGGGGTAGACCTTGAGCGTCACGCGGCCTTCGGTGCTCTTGTTCCACGCGTCGCCCATGTCGGTGAGCGCCTTGTGCCATGTCGTGTTGGCCGGCGCTTGCGTGCCGAGGCCGATGACAACGGGTGCGGCGAGGACATGAACGGCGGCGCAGACGACGAGCACGAAAGTGAACAAGCGCGTGAACGCGGACATGCGAGGGAACTCCTTCATCGCGGGCGCGACCTGGCGACCGGTGATTTCGTGAACAAGCTATCGACCTGATCGAGCAACCCCTTCGCGCGACGCTGCATGATCAACGTCACGAGGCGGGTGTCCGG
>CAYQRM010000069.1:0-4179 GCA_964419785.1 uncultured Solibacteraceae bacterium
ATGAGCGCGGGCCGCTTGGAGATCATCCCGTTGTAAACCCTGCACGCAACGGCATAGTCGGGATCGGACGGTTCGATGAGCTGGCCACGGAGGCCGGCCCTGAAAGTGGCGAAGTCGGCGGTTGACGGCATAGTCGAACGCTCCTGAAGAGAGAAGGCGGACAGTCTACGACGATCCAAGACCGTATGCCATGATGGGGCCGACCGTATGCGCGATCCGCTCGTGACGCTCTACGTCATCCTCGCGCTCGTGTCACTGGCCGGCGTGGTGTCGGCGGTGCGTCGGCACTCGGCGGCGTTCGCGACCTTTCTGCTCGCGGTCGACGCGATCATCGGCGCGATCGCGGTGCTCGCGTTTCCGATGTTCGCGGCGTCCTTTCCTGAGAAGTTTCCGGCCTGGGTATACGACAGCGTATTCGCGGGCATTCTGCTGCTCGTCAATCTCGTCTGCGCGACGGCACCGGCCTCAGTCGCGTCAGGGGTGATCGACCGGCTGCGCCGCCGTCCGGCGGTCCTCAAGGCGGCCCTGCTGGCATCTTCGCTGCTGCTGCCGATCGCGTGCGCGGAATGGACGGCCACGACGCTCGTGAAGATGGGCGTGGTCAAGCCGTTCGTGCCGGTCGAGACGCGCCTCGCCGAGCAGACCGAGGATTGGCGCTTCGTGCACGTCATGAGCGACGACTACCGCGAGCCCGATCCGGTGCTCCTGTGGCGGCCGGTCGCGCGGGCGCCGTACGGCCGTCAGCGCTTCAAGGGTCCAGACGTTCGCACTCCGAAGCCCGCAGGCCTGACGCGGGTGATCGCATACGGCGATTCGAACACGGACGGTCCGCCCGCGGGGTCTTGGCCAAATCAGCTCGACGATCTGTTGCGTCGCGAGAGTCCACCGCGCGAGGCCATCAACGCGGGTGTGACGGGGTACTCGTCTTTTCAAGGTCTGCAGCGATTCAACGAAGAGGTGAGCGTCTACACGCCGGATATCGTGCTCGTGTCATTCGGTTGGAACGACGCCGCGCCGGCGATCGGGCCGCCCGATCGCGCGTTCGCAGAATCCACCGGCTTCAAGTCGATCGACACGCGTGTCATCGCGCTGCGTCGGCTGCTGCTGCGCTATCAGTTCTATCTCGTGGCACAACGGTATCTTGCGCCGCACGCCAACCCCCCAACGCCGACGGCCAGCTACGCACCACGTGTGTCGCTGGATGATTACGCGGCCAACCTGACGGCGTTCGTGACAATCGCGCGCGAGCACGGCGCGACCGCCGTCCTGCTCACGCGTCCGTATCGTGAGCCGACGTCAACGCTCGAGCAAAGCTCGGGGTGGCGTCATTTCGTGCCGGAGTACAACCGCAAGCTGCTCGGCGTCGCGGCGACGACGGGTACGCCGGCGCTCGATGTCCAGGCCGCCTTTGCCGATCATCGGGAGCTGTTCGTCGACGAGTGTCATTTCACCCAGGCCGGCCACGCGATGCTCGCAGAGATGCTCGCGAGCCGTCTGGATGAGTGGCGGCCGCCGCGCCAATAGAATTGATCGTCGCGATGGACGACGACACGCGCGCTCGAGCGCGCGCCGGGGTACGCACGCTTCTGGGGAGACGATTCGGCGGAGCACCGCCCGTTTGGGTGATTCGCGCCCAACGCGCATCTGTCACGATGGCGTCATGACGAACGATCTTCTCAACAATCTCTCCCACCAGTTTGCCGACGCGGTTGCCGCGGCGGCGCCATCCGTCGTGCAGGTCCAGGGACGGCGCCGTCCGGCCAGCGGCCTCGTGTACCACAAGGACGTGGTGCTGACGATGGTGCGCGCGCTTGGACGCGAAGACGGACTGCACGTCCGTCGCCACGATGGCACGACGCTCGATGCCGAGCTCGCCGGATGGGATCCGACGACGAGCCTCGCCGTGCTGCGCGTCGCGGGACTCGACTCTCCGGCGATTGTGCCTGCGACAACGCCGGCACGCGTCGGACACCTGGCCCTCGCGGTCGCGCGCTCCTGGAGCAACGCGGTGACCGCCAGCGCCGGCCTCGTGTCGGTCATCGGCGGACCGCTTCCGACAGGACGACGGCGCGCGATCGACGAAGTGATCCGCACGACGGCGCCGATGCATGACGGGTTCGCCGGCGGCGCGTTCTTGGACACCTCAGGCGCGCTCATCGGCGTGACGACGGCCGCCGAAATTCGCGGCCTCGGGGTCGTCATTCCTGCGGCGATCGCGTGGAAGACCGCCGCGACGGTCCTTGAACACGGAAGCCTGAAACGCGGATATCTCGGGATCGCGGGCCAGCCGGTGACGCTGCCCGAGAATCAACGTGGCCCGGAAGGGCAGGAGCGCGCGCTGGTCGTCGTCGGGCTGACGGCGGGCGGGCCGGCGGCGACCGCCGGTCTCCTGGTCGGCGACGTGCTGCTCGAGTTCGATGGACAGACGGTGACGTCGCCCGAAGATCTTCTCGATCTTCTCGCCGGAGATCGCGTCGGACGTCAGGTCCAGCTGCGTGTGCGACGAGGCGCCGCGGTGACGCAGTTGCCCGTGACCGTCGGCGAGCGGCAGACGTCCTGAATGCGGGTGCTGCTCGTCGGCTCAGCGTCCGGCCGCGCGCGAATGCGTGACGAGCTCGCGGCCGCGTCGATTGAGATCGCGGCAGAGTTCGCCTCGCTCGCCGCCGCGCGCGCTTCCAGCGTCGATCACGACGCGATCGTGATCGCCTCGGGCGCGCCGCACGACGACGGCCGCGGCGCCGGCGGCGATTCCGAGCTCGTCGAAGCGCTGACGGAGAGGGAAGTGCAAGTGCTCGAGCTGCTCGCGGAAGGCCTGCCGAACAAGGCGATAGCGGCTCGCCTCGCGATCAGCGATCAAACGGTCAAGTTCCACGTCTCGTCGATCTCGGCGAAGCTCGGCGCCGCCAACCGCACCGACGCCGTACGACGCGCGGTACGTCTCGGGCTGATTACGCTCTAGTTTAGACGCGACCGCCGCGATCAGCTCTTGCAATTGGTGACGCGGCGGGTGACGTTGAAATTGACGGCGCCGGTGCGCGTCGGAAGTTTCGCGGTCGCGACCGGCGACGTCATCAGTCCCGCGACGATGCAGTTCGGCCCGGGACTCGTCATCGTAACTTCGACGATCACCGTACCGGAGCGTTCGCTGGCCGAGTCCACCGACACGCTGAATCCGCCACTCGGTTTGCCGCCGACGGCTGCGACCACGACCATCTCCGCCGAGAAATCCACGGCCGGTAACGCCGGCGCCGGGAAATGGTTCGAGTTCATTCGGGACCAGAGCGACTGCCAGGCCGCCTGGTCGCGGATCACTTGAAGGGTTTCGGTCCCGAACACCCCGTCGGCCGCGCTGAAATTCGCCAACGTCGTCACGCTGAGAGACTGCCCGGGCGCGGCGGGCGATCCGCCGCATGAAAGCGCGATCGCGGCGCTCAACAGCAACCTCGTTGCCGGAGTGACTCTCGACGTCACTCTTCAATCCTAACAGCGACGCAGTCGAGGCTCTAGCTGGCGTGCTTCGTGAATTCCGCGGGCACGACCGTGAGCTGGCGTCGATGACCTCGTCTGAGCACGGACACGGCCGCCGGTTGACCGATGCGATCGTCGCTGAGCTGCCGTATCAGCTGATCCACGCCGGTCACCGCCTCGCCGCCGAACGCGATGATCACATCGCCTGGCTGGAAGCCGGCGGTGGCCGCGGGACTGTTGGGCTCGACCGTTTCGACGAGCACGCCCGACACGGCCGCGATCTGATTCGCGCGCGCGATCCCGCGTGGGACCGGCACGCTTTGACCGCCGACGCCGATGTAGCTGCGGCGGACGCGCCCGTCGCGAATCAGCCGCGCGGCGATGAACCGCGCCGTGTTGCTCGCGATCGCAAAGCACAGTCCTTGGGCCGGCAGGATGACCGCGGTGTTGATGCCGATGACCTCGCCGCGAGTCGTGACGAGCGGACCGCCGGAGTTGCCGGGGTTCAGCGCCGCGTCCGTTTGGATGATGTCGTCCATCATGCGCCCGGATCGGGCTCTGAGCGATCGCCCTAGCGCGCTCACGACGCCCGTCGTCACCGAGTGATGAAATCCGTACGGATTGCCGATCGCGATCGCGACTTGTCCGACGCGCACGGTGCTCGAGTCGCCGAACGTAGCCCACGCGAGCGCGGGCTCCGACGACGCGTCA
>CAYQRM010000070.1:0-10820 GCA_964419785.1 uncultured Solibacteraceae bacterium
CAGCTCGGTGGTCAGCGACGGCGCCAGCAGCTCCGACAAATCGAGATGCGTGACCTCGGGGACGACTGACCGCATGTCGTCCTGACCGCGGCGCTCGGCGCCCCGCCGCTTCGATTTGCCGGCGACGTGCAGGATGTAGACGAGGCTGCCGCCCGCGTCGCGAATCGCCGTGACCACACGCTTGAGGCTGCGCTGGCCGCTGTCCTCGACGATGACGCAGGTGTTGGGAGTGAGATCCGCGCGGAGGTAGGAATCCACCCGCTTCGGGTCGGCAATCGCTGCCGTGACACCGTCGTCCACGAGACGCTTGCCGAGCGGGCGGCTCTCGACGAGAAACTCGATCTCGAAAGCCCCCGACAGGACTCGATGCAGCGTCCGTATGACCAGCTCGTCCTGACAGACGGCCAGTGCGCGCACAACCCCGCATTATAAGGTGCCGGGTGCCCGCTGCCGGGTGCTCGGTGCGTCGGCACGTGGCGCTGGGCACCACGCACTCAGCACATGCATTCAGTGTTTTTTGTGCGACCATACGCGCAAATTCCAGCCTGCGCCTGGAGGTGGGTGCTGGTGTCGGCGTGCGTGTGCGGCGGCGTGGTGGCGGCTCAACAGCCCTTCCGCGCCGGCGTGGAGCTGGTCCGCCTGCCGGTCGTCGTCACGGGCAAAGACGGGCGTCTCATCCACGGCCTCGCGCAAGATCGATTTCAGGTGCTCGAAGAAGGCCGGCCGCAGCAGGTCGCGTTCTTCTGCGAAGGCGCGCCCGGCGAGGCCCTGCCGCTCCATCTCGGCCTGCTGCTCGACGGCAGCGAGAGCATGGACCAGGACATTGGCGCCGCGGCCAACGCGGCCGTGAAGTTCGTGAAGAGCCTCGACGAGGCCGTCGACGTGACGTTCGTCGACTTCGACACGACGATCAATCTCGGACGCTTCCTGCCGGACAATTACCCACGGCTCTTCGCGCGCATCCGCGAGCGCAAAGCGACCGGCGGGACGTCGCTCTACGATGCGCTCGGCGTCTTCATCGAGCGCACGTTCAACGAGCCGGGCCAGCACGTCGTGCTCATCTACACCGACGGCGGAGACTCGACGAGCTCGATGAGCTACGGCAAGCTCCAGCAGCTCCTGCGTCTCGGCAACGTGATGGCCTACGTCGTCGGATACGAGCAGAACCAGTCGGTGTCGGAGCGGATGATGCAGCAGGTGCGGCTCGGCGCCATTGCTCATGAGACCGGCGGCGAGGCCTTCTTCCCGGAGACCGCCGACGAGCTGACCGAGACGTACGCGAAGATTCTCGAGGAGCTCGCCTCGCGCTACACGATCGGGTACGTGCCGACCAGCCTCAAGAGCGACGGGCGCTTTCACAAGGTCGAGGTCAAGCTCGGCAGCCCGGAGGTGAAGGGCGCAAAAGTCCGCACCCGCCCGGGTTATCTCGCCCCCACCGCGCCATTTCAGGACCGCTGACGCAAAGTAGTAGCATGAGGGTTTGGACTCGCGTCCACTCATGCGCACTGTCTCCGACCGCTTTGAGCTCGAGACGGAGTTTGAACTCCGAGGCGACCAGCCGCGCGCCATCGATCAGCTGACCGAGGGGCTGCGCCGCGGCGACAAGGCCCAGGTGCTGCTCGGCGTCACCGGATCGGGCAAGACCTTCACGATGGCGCAGGTCCTGTCGCGGGTGAATCGCCCGGCGCTCGTGATGGTGCACAACAAGACCCTCGCCGCGCAGCTGTACCAGGAGTTCCGGCGCTTCTTTCCGCAGAACGCCGTCGAGTTCTTCGTCAGCTACTACGACTATTACCAGCCGGAAGCCTACATGCCGGCGACCGACTCGTACATCGAGAAGGAAGCCATCATCAACGACGAGATCGATCGCTTGCGCCTGTCGGCGACGCGTTCGCTCTTCGAGCGGCGCGACGTCATCATCGTCGCGAGCGTGTCGTGCATCTACGGCCTCGGGTCGCCGGAAAGCTACTACGGGCTGGTGGTGTCTCTCGAGCGCGGACAGCGCATCGATCGCGACGGGATGCTGCGCAAGCTCGTGGAAATCCAGTACGAGCGCAACGACGTGGAGTTCAAGCGCGGCACGTTCCGCGCGCGCGGCGACATTGTGGAGGTCTATCCGTCGTATGACGACGTCGGCCTCAGGATCGGGTTCTTCGGTGATGAGGTGGACGAGCTCCTGACGTTCGATCCCCTGACGGGCCGCGAGATCCGCCGCTTCAATCAGATCGTCGTCTATCCGAAATCGCACTTCGTCACGCCGCGGTCGCGCTCGCTCGAGGCGATCGAGAGCATCAAGGTCGAGCTGGGCCAGCGGCTGGCCGAGCTCGAGTCGGCGGGACGCAAACTCGAGGCCCAGCGGCTGCACCAGCGGACGATGTTCGATCTCGAGATGATCAAGGAGATCGGCTACTGTCACGGGATCGAGAACTACTCGCGGCACCTGTCGCGGCGTCAGGCCGGCGAGCCGCCGCCGACGCTGCTCGACTATCTGCCGCCCGACACCGTGATCATCGTCGACGAGAGCCATCAGACGGTGCCGCAGGTGCGCGGCATGTACGCCGGCGACCGATCGCGCAAGGAAGTGCTCGTGGAGTTCGGCTTCCGCCTGCCGTCGGCGCTCGACAACCGGCCGTTGAATTTCGACGAGTGGGAATCGCGCGTCGCGCAGGTGATTTTCGTCAGCGCGACGCCGGGACCGTACGAGCTTCGTCAAGCCGGCGGCGTGATCGTCGAGCAGATCATCCGTCCCACGGGACTCGTCGATCCGCTGATCGACGTGCGTCCGGTGAAAGGGCAGATCGACGACCTGTTGGGCGAGATTCGCGAGGTGGCCGCGCGCGGCGAGCGCGTGCTCGTGACGACGCTCACCAAGCGCATGGCCGAGGACTTGACGCAGTACTACCACGAGCTCGGCGTCCGCGTGCGGTACCTGCACTCGGACATCGACACGCTCGAGCGCGTGCAGATTCTGCGCGACCTCCGGCTTGGCGCGTTCGACGTGCTCGTCGGCATCAACCTCCTGCGCGAGGGTCTCGACCTTCCGGAGGTGTCCCTTGTCGCGATCCTCGACGCCGACAAAGAGGGCTTCCTGCGTTCGTCTGGCGCGTTGATTCAGACGATGGGCCGCGCGGCGAGAAACGTGCGCGGCAGGGCGGTTCTCTACGCCGACGCCATGACGGACTCGATGCGGACCGCGATCGAGGAGACCGAGCGGCGCCGCGCCGTACAGGAGGCGTACAACGCCGAGCACGGCATCACGCCGGCGTCGATCGTCAAGAACATCAACGACGTGCTGTCGAGCGTGTACGAGCGCGACTACGTGACGGTGCCGAAAGCCGCCGACGAGCGCGACGCGTTCCGCTCACAAGCCGAGCTCGACGCCTTCATCGTGCGCCTCGAAAAGGAGATGCGCGAGGCCGCGGCCAACCTCGAGTTCGAGCGCGCCGCGTCGTTGCGCGATCGGCTCAAGCGGTTGCGCAATCCTGATCTGAACGTGACGGGGAACGGGCGTTGACCGACGGCTGGCTGAAGGCGGCCGTGCTCGAGGCGCAGGAGTACCTGTTGCTCCTGGGTAAAGTGGGCCGCGCGCTCATCACGCGTCCCATCTACTTCCGCGACATCATCGAGCAGCTGGACGCGATCGGTCTTGGTTCGATAACCGTCGTGCTGCTGACCGGCACGTTTACCGGGCTGGTGCTCGCCCTGCAGTCGGGCTTGACGCTCGATCAGTTCGGCGCGCGGTCGATGGTCGGCCGGCTCGTGAGCGCGTCGATGGTGAAGGAGCTCGGTCCGGTGCTCACGGCGCTGATGGTCACCGGGCGCGTCGGATCGGGCATCGCAGCGGAATTGGGATCGATGATGGTGACCGAGCAGATCTCGGCCCTCCGCTCGCTCGGGACCGATCCGATCCGCAAGCTCGTCGTGCCGCGCGTCGTCGCCGGCACGGTGATGGTGCCGATTCTCACGGTGATCAGCGACGCAGTCGGCATCGGCGGCGCCGCCATCATCTCGCGCTCGCAGTTGAAGGTGGCGGGCAGCGTCTTCTGGAACAACGTGGTGCAGGGCCTCTACATGAAGGACGTGTGGATGGGGCTCATCAAGCCGGTCGTCCTCGGCTTTGCGCTCGTCACCATCGCGTGCCACGTCGGCTTGCGCACGAAAGGCGGCACGCAGGGCGTCGGCCGGGCGACGACCAACGCCGTCGTGGCTGGATCGGTCGCCGTGCTCGCCGTGGACTTTCTCGTCACCAAATTGCTCATTGCGGTGATGTACTGATGGCCGCGACGCTCAGCCCCGGGCCTCGGACGTCGGACGCCGGCCCGCAGACTGCGCAGTCTGGCGTGATTGTCTTCGACAAGGTGTCGCTGGCGTTCGATGACAAGGTCATCCTCGATCAGCTGAGCTTCACGCTGGCCGCCGGCGACATGAAGGTCATTCTGGGCGCGAGCGGCGCGGGCAAATCGACGATCCTGCGGCTGATCCTGGGACTGCTGAAGCCGGACGGCGGACAGATCTTCGTGGAGGGCAAGCGCATCGACGACATGGCCGAGGACGCGCTGATGGGCGTCCGCGCGAATCTCGGCATGGTGTTTCAGGAAGGCGCGTTGTTCGATTCGCTGACCGTGCGCGAGAACGTCGGGTACCGGCTGTTCGAGGAGACCGACATGCCCATCGATCAGGTCGATGCGCGCGTGCGCGAGGTGCTCGGCTACGTCGGGCTCGGCGACTACGCGGATCGCATGCCCTCGGAGCTCTCGGGCGGCCAGCGCCGGCGCGTGGCGATTGCGCGCGCGCTCACGTCCAAGCCGCGCATTCTGCTCTACGACGAGCCGACCACCGGTCTCGATCCCATCACCGCGCTCACGATCGACGCCGAGGTCATCAAGCTGCGCGACCTCGAGAAAGTATCGTCGGTGGTCGTCACGCACCAGTTGCGCGACGCGTTCTACATCGCGAGCCACCAGGCCGCGAGCCGCGACGGCCACGTCGAGTTCGGACCGGCCGGGCCCGAGCGCGCCGCGCGCACGCAGTTCTTGATGTTGAAGGACGGGAAGATCGCGTTCGAAGGCGGCGCCGACGCGCTGCATCGGTCGAACGACGAGTACCTGCGGTCCTTTCTGAGTTGAGGAGTTCAAGTCATGCCTCGCACACGATCGATTGCCTGGTCTGAGCTGAAGCTCGGTGTGGTCGGCATCGTCGCGATCTTGATGGTGAGCGTGCTCGTGATCGCCATCGGCGGTCAGGGCGGATTCTGGTGGCAGCGCTATCCCCTCAAGACGACGTTCGACAACGTCCAGGGCATGAAGAGCGGCGCCGTCGTGCGGTTGAGCGGCAAGGAAGTCGGAAAGATCACCGAGGTCGAGTTCGTCGGCACGCGCGTGGAAGTGACGATGGAGATCAGCAAGGACGTGCGTCAGGTGGTCACGACCGATTCGGTCGCGACGATCGGGTCGCTCAGCCTGCTCGGCGAATCGATCATCGACCTCACGGCGGCCTCGACCGGCCGCCCGCTGAACGATTGGGAGTACGTGCGATCGGGCGTCGCACCAGGGCCGCTCGGCGCGTTGCAGACGACCGCCACGCAGGGGTTCGAGGAAGCGACGAAGCTGATCTCCGAGATGCGCGCGGGTCGTGGCACGCTCGGCAAGCTCGTCAGCGACGACGCGTTGTACCACCAGATGCAGGATTTCGTCGCGTCGGCGACGGCGGTGACGACCGCCATCAACGAGGGCAAGGGCACGATCGGCGGCCTCGCGAAGGATCCGGCGGCATACAACGCGCTCAAAGCGTCGCTCGAGAATCTGCAAAGTGTCACCGAGCGAATGAAGGATGAAGAGAGCCCGCTCGGCCGTCTGCTGCATGACGACGCGATGGGCAGGTCGCTGAGCAATACGACCGCCAACCTCGAGGACGTGACCGCACGGCTCAAGCGGGGCGAGGGGACGGCCGGCAAGCTCATCACCGACCAGCAGGTGTACGATCATCTCAACGCGATGACGACGAAGCTCGATCAGCTCGTCACGGACCTGAACGCCGGCAAGGGGACCGCGGGCATGTTGCTGCACGATCAGCAGCTTTATGAGACGATGAATCGGGCGGCTGACGAGTTACGCGATTTGCTGGCGGCGATCCGGAAGGACCCGAAGAAGTATCTTCACATCAGCGTGAGCATTTTCTGAGGAAGCGAGGTCGGTCATGGCAGACAACGGCAATTCGGTTGGCGGCGTGCTCGTCGCGTTTGCGGTCGGCGCCATTGCCGGCGCCGCGGTTGCGCTCCTGTTCGCGCCCGCGACCGGTGAAGAGACCCGACGCAAGCTCGTCGAAAAAGCGCGCGAGGGCCGCGAGCGCGCCGAGGGCCTGGCCCGCGAGGGCCGCGAGTACCTCAATCGGCAGCGCGACAACCTGAGCGCCGCCGTCGAGCGCGGCCGTGACGCGTTCGATCAGGCCCGCAAGGAGAATCTGTGAACGACTGGCAGGCCGTCTGGCTCGGTGTGATCGCGGTCTCGGTCGCCGTGATGACCACGCTGCAACTCGTGGCGTGGCTCGCGGTGATTCGACTCGCGCGTCAGACCGGCCAGGCGCTGCGTGAGTTCCAGCGCGAAGTCCAGCCGCTGGTCGAGAAAGCCCACCGCATCGCCGACGACGCGGCGCGAACGACCGCGCTCGCGGCGGCGCAAGCCGAGCGCATCGACGCGTTCCTGCGCACGACCACCGACCGCGTCGATGAGACGTTCGGCATGGTTCAGAGCGCGATCGCCGGGCCGCTCAGGCAAGGGTCGGTCCTTCTCGCCATCGCCAGGGCGGCCTTCGCGATGTTCAGCGCGTCGAACCGGACGAGCCGCAGCGCTCGCGACGACGAAGACGCGCTCTTTGTCGGCTGAACACTCCCTCGTTGACCGCGGCTTCCCGCGGGTGGTACAAATGACGCCGCTTCGCCGAAAGGAACCCCCGGCATGAGTGTGAGTTTCGGACGACGTGGATCGATCGCCAGCGCGATCGTGGCGGCGATGGCGTGGTCGGCCCCGGCACTGGCCCAGGTGCCAGTGGCGACGTCGCCGGCGCACGTCAAAGAGCTCGTCGGGCTCCTGCAAGCGAAGAAGCTCGAGGCCTTCGCTGTGAAGGACGCGGAAACGCCGGGACGCTTCGTGGCGGTGCTGCTCGTGCCGGGCGCTCAGGTGCTGCTCATCTCCGCCGCGTACGAGCGGCCGACCGACATCGAGTACCGCATCTACACCAAGGACTACATGAACGCCTACGCCGAGCTGCACTCGGGCGTCATGTCCAAAGACAGAATGTTTTTCGAGGATGCGCTCTGCGATGGGCTGGTGGCGAAACCCGCCAACGGCGTGGACGACACGGTCACGATCGGCACCGAGAAGCACGTGTTCGACGGCGACTACACAGACCCGAAGAAGAAGCCCGATCCGAAGAGGCCGAATCAGGATCAGTACTTCAAGGCGTTCGTCGACGCCGACGCTCGCTACACGAAGCTTCTGAGCATGCTGGTCGACGAGCTCAAGAAGACGCAGGCCCCGCTCGGCGCGACCCGCGAAGTGCGATAAGCTGAAGTCCGCACGAACGGTTGGGCGCTTGGCTCAGTTGGTAGAGCATCGCCTTCACACGGCGGGGGTCAGTGGTTCGAGTCCACTAGCGCCCACCAACCTAAACCGAATAGGCACAAAAAACTTGGCAGGCACCGCCCCAGCGAGGACGCGGGGCGTTCGGGCGCCGACTCGACCCCGACATTGTGAAGACGCTATGGTCGACTTCGGCGCCGGATGAGCCACACCGCCGCCACGATGCCCACGACGAAGGCCACCACCGCCCGCCCGAATAACCACGGCTTCATGCGCGCCTCCGCGTCGTCGTCACTCGTGTGGCTCTTGAAGCGGTTTGCCGGACGCCTCTACTTCACCCCGAAAGCCTGATGGAACCGCTAACCTCTTCCGCGACCAGAAATCCAAGGAGCGCGTCCGCGGCCGAGTCAAGGTTCGGGGGAACATCACCCTGATCGGCTTCGCTTGCGGTCGCGCCTGCGGAACCGTCGGAAAGACCAAGAGAGCAACGATGAGCACCTTGATCATGGTGACGAGACTATCAGACGCCCGGCCGGAAGCTCGCCGGGTCCGCCGGGGTCGCACGCTGCAAGCGTGGCGGCGAAACGGCAGGGACTTCGCCTAGACTGTCGCCGGAAGGAATCCTCGGATGACGAGACTCCTTGCAGTCGGGCTGCTGGTTGCGATCTCGCAAACTGCGAGCACACGTCAGGCCCCGACTGAACTGACGGCCTACGTCGTCAAGTTCACGGGTCCTGATCCTGCCGACTGCGGAAGGCACCTAATGACCAAGCCGTTCGAAGTCGTCGATGCGACTGAGCGGCAGCGAATGATCACGTGCGCAATCGGTGCTGCAAGGGACCGGCGCCCATTTGTGGCGGTGGTACAACTCCAAGGCGTTGACTCTCTTGTCTTCGAGGGATTCCTCGGAACAGCGGAAGGCGCGATCTACCGATTCTCCTACGACAGCGCACCGTGCGGACACGCACCGGACTGCGCGGGTCGGTTCAGTATCAGCCGATGTGACAGGCCGGTCGTTCAAACGAACGCGCGAGACCTTGTAGTGGGCTTTGGATGCGGCTTGATGGAGCCGACGGCGCGGGCATTGTCTCCAGCCGCCCAGCGCCTGCCGGACTTGAATCTCGGCGAGCACGACGAACTCGGCGTTCGGCTGACTTATGAGAGCGAGGTAGGCAGCGGAGCATTCAGATGGCAACGGGCGTGCCGGACACGTATCCGGGCCAGCATCGCAACGGCCTGCTCCTGTGCAGTGTGTCCCTGATTCTTTCGGTCAGCAATCTCATTGCGTGGCGGTCCCGCTTGCCGCCGCCGTCTGCTTCGTCGAACCACTTGGCGGCTAGTCACGGGCCTAGCCAGCAGCGCCCCGAAGAGACATCATTGGATCCTTGCCACACGACGAACTCGGCGTTCGGTTGCGCCATGAGCGAGGGGTAGGCAGCGGACGGCATCTACAGCGCCCGTTCGAACCCTCACTTCCTTCGTTCCGGTAGTCGCCTCTCCGAGGGTCCGTCGTAGGAGTGCGAAGTCGGATCGATCGCGCGCATCGGCGACTCGCGCCCCTGTTCCTCGAGCGCGTGCGCCGCGAGGCCGGGCACGCGCGAGATGATGAGCAGCGCGTCGGCGACTTCAGGCGGCAGGCCGACGTCGCCGGCGATCGCCGCGATCGCGCCGTCGACGTTGACCGGCAGCGGCGTGTCGGCGAGCGCGGGATGGCGCGCGAGCGCGTGTTCGATCGCGCGGATGAGCTGCGCGTGTTCGTGGACGAGCTCGAGCTCGTGCGCGATTTGCAGCAAGCGCGTCGCACGCGGATCGGTCGTGTGATAGCGGTGCCCAAATCCCGGCGGCGGAATCTCGCCCGTCGTCACCAGCCGATCCACGAGCATCGTCGCGGCCTCGGCGAGTGATTTGCCGGTGCGCGCCATCGCGAGGCCCTCGTCGAGCAGCTGACGGCAGGCGAGTGCGTCGCCGCCGTGGTAGCGTCCGAATCCCAGCACGCCCGCTGCCACCGCGCCTCTGAGCGACGATCCTGTCGTCGCCGCGTTTCGAGCGGCGAGCGTCGACGGCGGCGTGGCGCCGTGATCGATGAAGGACACGAGCATGGCGTCCATCAAGCGGCCGATCGACGGCGACGGCAGCTCGCCCGTGAGCAGCAGGTAGACGGCATCGCCAAACGCCAGCCGGCCCATCATTTCGTCGAGCGGGTAGCCGCGCACGAGGATCCGATTCGGCTCGATGTAGGTGAGCGCCGTGGACCACTTCTTCGACGTGGTCGTCCCCGCGGCCGGCGGCTTACGTAGTGGCATACAGCCGATCCCCGAAATCCCCGAGGCCGGGGAGGATGAACTTGCTCGCGTTGAGCCCACGATCGATGACCGGCGTGAAGATGCGGACGTCGGGCCGCGCGGCTTCGACGGCGGCAATGCCCTCAGGCGCTGCGACAATGCAGACGAGCCGGACGTCGCGCGCGCCGGCCTCGTTGAGCATGCGGATCGCCGAGACCGCGCTGCCGCCAGTCGCGAGCATGGGATCGACGATGAGCGCCACGCTCTTTGAGAGATCGGGCGGCAGCTTCGCGTAGTACTGCGACGCGACCGCGGTCCGCTCGTCGCGCTGCAAGCCGATGTGGCCCACGCGCGCCTGCGGCAGCAGCTCGAGCACGGCCTCGACCATGCCGAGTCCCGCGCGCAGTACCGGCACGACGACCACGTCAATTCCGAGCACGCGCCCTTCGGTTCGCTCGAGGGGCGTGTCGACCGGCGAGGCCTTCGTGCCCAAATCGCGCGTCGCCTCGATCGCGAGCAGCAAGCTCATACGATGCGCCAGACGACGGAAATGACTCGGCCGCGTCTCCTTGTCGCGGAGCGCCCGCAGCGCGTCGTGCGCTATCGGATGGTCGATGAGATGGACCGGCACGGGGACACTATACAGGTACAACAGGTACAACAGGTACAACAGGTACAACGGGTACGCCGGGTACGCCGGGTACGCCGGGTACGACAGCTATCGGGTACCTGGAACGCGATGCCGCTCGCCAGCTTCTTGGTGTTCTCGAACCGAGAAGAATATTGACGCGCGCCAGCTCGTTCCGCGTACCCGACGTACCTGATGTACCTGGTGTACCCGATGTACCTGGTGTACCCGATGTACCTGGTGTACCCGATGTACCTGGTGTACCCGATGTACCTGGTGTACCCGATGTACCTGGTGTACCCGATGTACCTGGTGTACCTGATGTACCTGATG
>CAYQRM010000071.1:0-23505 GCA_964419785.1 uncultured Solibacteraceae bacterium
ATTCAGTTTGCCGCACCGGCTCATGGACTTCAACAATCTGCCGGAGACGCGGTTTGAGGATGTGAAGCGGGTGTTGCGAGTCGCGAGCGAACGCATCGCAGCGCGGCTTGAGAAGTCCAAGCAATGATCGCAGCGGCAACAATGGCTAGCCACGGCGCGGCCACAGGCGCACAACAGTCCTTGCCAGGCGTATACTCGAAGTCCAGGGCTCAAGATGACTCCCAGGTCCGCGGTGATCCACAGCGATCCCAAGATCATGAGCGGCACGCCCGTGTTTGTGGGCACCCGGGTACCCGTCCAATCCCTCTTCGACTATCTCAAGGGCGGGGACACGTTGGACGAGTTCCTCAGGCAATTTCCCTCCGTGAAACGCGAGCAGGCCGTCGCCGCACTCGAGCAGGCCCGCGACAGCGTCCTGACCAGTGCGCGTCCTGCTTGACGAGAACCTGCCGCACGATCTGATCGCAGCATTGCCGGGACACGACGTGTCGACCGTCCAAGGCATGGGCTGGGCCGGCGTTGAGAATGGCGAACTGCTGCGCCGTGCGGCGGGCCGCACCGACGCCTTCATCACCATGGATCGGCGGCTCGAACAGCAGGAGGATATCGGGGCGCTCAATTTTGGCGTAGTGCTGGTCGTCGCGCGTTCGAATCGAGTTCAGGATCTCTTGCCGCTCGTTCCCGAGCTGCTTGTGACGCTAAGCCGCATCCAGGCAGGACGGTTCGAGCAGGTTGGTGCCTAACAGGACCGGGCAGAGAACAGTCTTGTGGCAAGTTAGTTGTGTTCCGGATGCGGAGATCGTATGGCTCCGCGCGGCTACATTGGTCTCGTCGGCGAGTCGCACTAGCGTGAGGTCGGGCCGCTCGCCGGCTGAGCGGCGCGCGTTGATATGGCAACCAGCATGGCGGATGGAGTGGTTCCGGACCAAGGGTTCCTGGTCGTTCCCGGCGTGTTGAGCGAACGCGAGCTCAAAGCACTTCAATCAGAGCTCGCGGCGATGCCGCGGGGTCGGGCTGGCGCTCGACACGTGCTCGCATGTGATGCGGTTCGGCGCGCCGCCGCGGATGCGCGCCTGCTCGAGCTCGCGACGGCGCTGCTCGGCGCGCCAGAGATGCCGTTCAAGGCCACGTTGTTCGACAAGTCGGCGACCTCCAACTGGCTGGTCACGTGGCACCAGGACCTCGCACTTCCGATTCGCGACCGAGTCGACGCCCCGGGTTGGGGGCCCGTGACCCAAAAGGGTGGGCAGCTGCACGCCCTTGCGCCGCCGGATGTGCTGGCGTGCGTCGTCGCGCTACGGGTACATCTCGATGACAGTACGAGCGGCAATGGCCCCTTGCGCGTGTTGCCGAACACGCATCGCCATGGCCGATTGTCCGAGGTCCGCATCGCGGCCCTCGCTCGTGAGATCGCACATGTCGAATGCGTTGTCCCCGCCGGCGGGGTCATCGCGATGCGCCCGTTGCTGGTCCACGCGTCGTCGAAGTCGGCCAACGGCGTACCGCGACGCGTCGTACACATCGAGTACGCGACGAAGATATCCTTTGGGCCTGGTATCGAGCTGGCCGTTGCCTAAGCACACTCCTCGCGCGTGTCAGAACGCACGCGCCGCGGCACAGCGTAAGTCGTCAGACCGCTGACGGAAGGCTGGTCTTGTCGAAGACTCAAATCTGCGCGGCTCTAGCATCGGATGGTCAGATCGCAAGAGACGACGTTCGCCGGTGGTTGCGAGACGCGGACGATGTCGAGGCGCTCGGTTTGCTCTACCGTCTGACGTCAGAGGCGTGGGGAAGGATCCAACCTCCACTCGATCTCCACGAGACCTGCCTGCTGATTCGACAATATCTCCTTCGTTGCATCGAGGAATCCCCGGAGCGTGACGGAGTGTTTGGCCGGTACGAGGCGGCCGCGGTGCTCGAGTCGTGGTTCGATCACTTGATCGACCTGAATGGCACCGAAGTGGTGCTTCGTCAGGCCGCTGGAGCCGTAACTGAGCTCTATCTGCGCGGCGACACAGGAATTCGTGAGGCGATTCGAGACGGTTTCCTCGAACGCGTGCTCGAGCAGCCAAGGTCGCATCGACTCTTTGAGTACTGGGCACACGATCCGCGGCTTCGGCCGGCGTGGGAGGCAGCGCTGGCCTGGGGCGAAGCCCATCCGGCATTCGTCAAGGGCCTGAGAGAGACGAACCTCGTGGAGACACCACACGTCGACGGGGTCGATCAAGTCGTGGCGTGGTGGGGGAGATGGATCACATTTCACGATTTCTATCTATTGAGTGCACCCGAAGCGGGTTCTGTTGAAGGTGAACTGGTGATCCATGGTTGGGTCACGGACTGGAAGACCGTCGACGACCAGGGTTATTTCACCAGAAGCAACGACTGTGTTGTCAGGTTCAAGCTCACGGGCATTCGGTTCCTCCGGATCTGCGAGCCGGATGTCCCAGGAATCATCCACGAGTTGAAACTCAATCGCGCGTCATCTGGCTGGACAGTGAGATGGGTAGGCTTGCACGGCGACAGTACGATCGAGGCGGAAGCGATTCGCATCGATCTCACTCCGGGTGCTCCGGCGCGACAAGGGTCGGCTGGCTGACTGGCGTTTGCGGCCTGGCTCTTCGAGAGGCGAACAAAGATGCGAGCGCTATCGAAGACTGACGCGAGGGACTGGTGCCTGGCCCAAGGTGCGACGCTTGGCGCTAAGGGCTTCCCGGAACCGGCGAAAGCGACAACGTCCTTTCGGATCCCCAGCGATGCCGGGGAGCGGATTGCGATGGTCGCTCAGCACCTCGGTCAGATTCCTGTAGTGGGCGAGACGCTGGTGTGGTTCGATGATTGGGCCGTGTGGCCTTCCGGGCAGCGGATGCATCTCTTCGAACGACTCCTCGCTTCCTATGGTGAATCGCGGCCGTTGATTGAAGCGCCGGCGTTTGTGTTCTCGCCACACGAGCACGAAGACCTCGTGTCCTTCGTCACCCTGGGGGTTCTCTTCTTGTGGGACATCCACGTGGTCGGCGCGAAGGCCGAGCGTCTTGTGTCCTACTCGCACGACGAGGTGGGGTGGATCGTGGCGTGAGGCCGCCGTCGAAGATCGCGACGAAGACATCGCGACGCTTCAAGCGTGCTCTCCGCGTGAGACCCGTTGTCGGGCCTTCCATTCCGATCGTGAGTTCAGTGCGCGGCCGCGAAGATCCGGCCGACGTTCTCCGGCGAGAAGAAGTCCGCGGGTGAGACGACGCCGGAGATCACGCGCACGAAGCCGTTCATTGCGTCCTGGTTGCCGTGCACCGCCGGAAAGAGCTTCTGCATCTCAGGCGGCGGCGGGGCCAGCCTCGCGTATTGACACGTGAATTCGTAGATCGGCAAGACGTGCTCGTCCCGGTCGCGTTGATACGCCCCCAGGGCGTCGTCGAACCCACCGGCGCCGCATAGCCACTCATGCAATGCCGTGGCACAGCGCTCGGCGTCGCGAAACGCGTCGCTGATGCCCTGCGCGGTGATGAAGTCCTTGTGATAGCCCGCGTCGCCGACGAGCGCCCAGCCCGCGCCAAATGGCTTGCGGAAGAAGTTCGGCACCGTGGAGCCGACGAGGCGCTCAACGCGCTTCGCCGCGCGAATTCGCTCGGCGAACGCCGGGGCTCGCTCGAAGGCGCGCAGGTAATGTCCTTCGACGTCCCGCTTGTTGGTCTCGAACTCGGCGGCCGGCCACGAGGCCACCACGAGCGTAAGGTCATCGTTCGTTGGCCAAGCCGCCCACGCGCGATCCACGCGGTCGTACGCCTCAAAGCGGCCGCCCATTTCGAGGCCGCTCCAGTACGTGTAATAGCCCGCCTCGAGCGGCGGACAGTCGTGGTACTGCTCCGGCGAGACGACCCTGGCGACCAACGAGTGCAGGCCGTCGGCGCCAACCACGATCCGTCCCTTCTCGGTAACTGGCTGGCCGGACTTGCTCCGGCCGCGAATACCGGTCACACGGCCGTCTTCGATCTCGAGCTGCTCGACGACGAAGCCCTCGCGAACCTCGGCGCCTGCTTCCGCGGCGGCGTCCACGAGCAGCTTGTCGAGTACCGTACGGCGCGGCGCGTACGCCACTTTGGACTCAGGCGTTCCTGGCGATCCGGAGATCACGAACGGACCGAAGTCGAAGGAGTAGGTCCCAATGGCCGGACAGCCGGTTGCGCGCAGCCGGTCGAGCAGCCCCCACCGCGCCAGCGCCGCCACGCCTGGCGGATGAATGAGGTGCGTGGAAATCGTGTCGCTCGGGAACGTCGCGCGATCGACGACGAGGACACGGTAGCCCTTGCGAGCCAGGAGCATGGCGGTCGGCGATCCCGCGCAGCGCGCGCCAACCACGATTGCGTCGTACGCCTTCATGATCGACCTCCCGGAATACCGGCCGGAACGACCCGTTCGAGAAGTTGAGGTCGCGGATTATCGCATGGCCGCGGCGCAGTGCACAGTTCCATCCACCCCCATCTTGTCTGTGGTCGGACCGATCTGATGACGATGCCGTAGATGTGTTCAACTACGTGTCGTGAGCCGGAGTGACGGAGGCTGGCAGGAGGCTTTCGATGAGCTGGCAGGAAGACTTCAATCGTTCCTCTCTCTCGCGATTCTTGAACAGCCCTGCGGGGCGGGCCTTTCGGGTAATGGCCGGCGTTGCCTTTCTTGTCGTCGGCTATTTTTCACGTGGTCACGTGCTCGGCGTGGTCGCGATCATTTGGAGCATTTTTCCGCTCAGCGCCGGCGGGTGTGACGTGTGCTACATCAGCGCCGCACTGGGAGGCCCGTTGTCTGGCTCGACTATCCGAGCACGGTATAGCCCTCCGACCCGGCCGTGAGGATACGGCAGACGTGATCTACATCGTCAAATCGGAAATCACCGATAAGCAGAAAGTGCTTCAAAATGCTGCGGGGTAATGGCTCGAAAGCGCGATCCGTCGTTCGGGGCAAACGATGGAAGATTGCGCTGATACACTCGACTCAAATCACCAAGACCGGGTTCGTGACTGGGCGGCTGGCCTGACGACATGGACGATCATCAGCCGCAGAATCTGGCATGCTCTCCTCCGGCCGTGGACCAATCGACTGGCGTGTGAGTTGGAGGCCGCGAGGATCTACACGCGGAGATATCCGAGACACTGGGGTGGATGGGCGGTGCTTGGCAACAGGCTCGCAGGGGTCGCGCGATACAAGGAAGCGCGGAAGGCATTGCAACGTTCTGGCCGATTCGTTCCTCGAACCCTTCGATTCCGCCTGGCGGCGGAGTGGGGTCACTTCTACCGGGAGATGCGAAGTGAGAGGCGGGCGGAGCACTGGTATCGGCGTGTCGTCGTCCGCCGCTCGTTGACAGCGGAGTGACTTGCGGGGCTTTCTTTTAGCTCTCGACGTCCGCGACTCGGTGTGCCGGCAGGGGTGCCAGTCTTCGCGCGTCTGCCCTGTTTCGGTCCAAACGACTGGGACGCGATGAGATTCACGGTCATCGCGCGAAGGTCCGGCCTGAGATGCTGGCAGCGCTCGAGCTCGCGCGAGAAGCGCGCGCGGAATCACTTTCCGATGTTCCACCGATAGCCTTGATTGGAACTGTGTCGCCGGGATGCATTAGTTTGACATCAAACTATTGCCCCCGGATAATCGCAGAAACACGGACGCGCGAAGCGCGCTTCAAGTGGACGCGGCGTGGCTATGAGTACGGCTGGCCGACGAGCGGACGACCGAAATCAATTGCCCCGGCGTGATAGCGTGATCATGTCCGAGATCGAAGCCAGAATCGCCTACCTCACGCTGCTCGAAACGCATATCGAGACGTTTGAGGATCTGGAAATTGTGCTGGCGCTCAGTCGCGGACGCACGACAGCGATCGCCGTTTCCGAACTGGCCGCGTCAGTGGGCCTGGACGAGCCCGTGGTCCTCGCGACACTGGAGCGACTGAAGCGTAACGGACTTGTTGTCGGCCGAGCCGAGGGTACGTACATCATCGATCGATCCGATGCGCGAGTGTCATGCGGACTCGACTACCTTCAATCACAATACGAATCGCATCGGGTTGACGTCATGTCACGGATGAACGCGAATGCGATCGAACGAATCCGAACGGCGGCGTTGCGCGCGTTCGCGCGTGCCTTTCTCTTCAGGAAGACAGATGGCTGAAGTGGTCTATGCGCTTTGCGCGGTCACGAGCGCTACCTGCGCCCTGTTGCTGTACCGCGAATCTCGACGGGTGAAGACGCCGCTGTTGTTTTGGACGGCCGTCTGTTTCGGTGGTCTGACCATTAACAATGTCCTGTTGTTCGCCGACCTCGTGGTCATGCCGAATGTGGATCTCTCGGTCTTGCGGACCGCGATCGCCTTGGCGGCCATGAGCACGCTGATCTTCGGTCTCGTCTGGCGGGATCGCTAGGTGCTGCCCTTTCTCGACGGCGCGCTGTGCATGGCTTCGGCGGTAGCTGCACTGTTCTTTTTGCGCTTCTGGAGGCACGCGCGCGAACGTCTCTTCGCGTTCTTCGCTGCTGCGTTTGTCGTCCTGGCGATGCACTGGGCGTTGGTGGCACTCGTCGTGCCAACTGAGAGCAACCGGCACGACTTGTATGTACTGCGGTTTCTGGCATTCGCGCTGATCGCGGCCGGTGTCGTCGACAAGAACCGCCGCCGCCGCTGATACAGTCAGGTGCGTGGCCTCGCTTCCAAGCCAGCCGCCCGCAGCACTCGCCGCATCGTGAGCCCCTGTACAAGGATCGAGAAGACCACGACCGCGTAGGTCGAGGCGAGGAGCACATGCCGCACCGGGAATGGTGGCAGCGATAGCATCATCGCCACGGAAATCCCGCCGCGAAGTCCGCTCCACGTCAGCACCGCCATCAACCGACGAGTGCGCTCGCCGGCCATCCGCATCGCCAGCACCGTCAAGGTCACGGAGAGAAGGCGAGCAATCAGCGCGATCGGAATGGCGATCACAGCGGCGATCAGTGCGACCGTCCCGGTTGAGAGCGTGACCACCTCTAAGCCGATCAGCAGGAACAAGACCGCATTGAGCACGGCGTCGAGCATGTTCCAGAACGCATCGACGTGCTCACGCGTTCGCGCGCTCATGGCGAGCCGTCGGCCCGGGTTGCCGATCAGCAAGCCGGCGACAACGACCGCGATCGGCCCGGACACGTGAATCCAGAACGACAGCGCGTAGAGGAACATGACAAGCGCCAGCGTAATGAGCAATTCCAATGAGTGATCATCAATGCTCTTCAGTGCCAGGTAACTGACGTAGCCCAGCGTCAGCCCCAACGCGACTCCACCGGCGACTTGGCGCGCGAAAAACCCGAGGAGCCCCGGGAAGTCCGCTCCGAGATTTAGCGAATCTGCGGCGCCGCCAAGACCGGCCACCGAGACCAGTCCGAAAAACACCACGACGCCGATGCCATCGTTGAAGAGCGACTCGCCTGCGATTCGCGCCTCAAGACCCGGAGGGGCCCCCAGCTCCTTCAACAGGCCAATCACCGCGACCGGATCGGTGGGCGAGATCACGGCTCCGAAGATCAGACACAGAACGAGAGGCACCTCAAGGCCAAGCAGTGCGAGCGCCCACTGCGACAAGAGGCCGACCACAACAGTTGAGATCAAGACCCCGACTGTGGCGAGCGAGGCGACTGTCCACTTGTTCGCGAGGAGTTCTTGGAGGTTGACGTGAAGCGAGCCGGCGAACAGCAGAAAGCAGAGCATGCCGCGCATCAACGTGGCGTTGAAATCGACATCAGCGAGGAACCTCGCGACTCCGGCGCGCAGGTGCCATTCAGGAGCGAGAACATCGGCAAACACGATGGCCAGCGAGCTCGCCAGCGCGATTACCAGCGTACCGCTCGTTGGTGGGAGTCGCAGCACGCGGTGGTTCAGGTACCCAGCCGCGGCGGCGATCGCGATCAATACGGCCGCCGTGTCGAAGCCGTTCATCCTGAAATAGTACCAATACCGCTCGAGGTCCCGCGGCTCGCGGTCGCGAATCTGCTCGCCGCCCCCATCGTCAAGCCGCTGCTCGGAAAGGGCCGCTAGAACACCTCGTGCCACGGCGGCGCGGCCGCAAACGCGGCGCGGATGAACCCGACGTGCATCGCCGGCGAGGCTATCAGCAAATAGTTTGATCTCAAACTATTTACCGGTTACATTGATCGAATGGGCCGGCTCGTCGCCCTCATCGTCGGGCTCGTGGTCACGTTGGCGCTGCTAACGTGGGGAGCGTCTGCGATCGTCCGGTCGGCCACGCTCGACTGGTTCGATCGCGATCTGACGTCACGCGCGGAGCTCGCGGCGAGCGGCGCGCGTTCGGGCCTCTTGAGGGCCTGGCTCGCCGGCCGGCCGGAGGACGTGACCGCGCTGCTCGACGGCTTGATCGAGGACGAGCGCGTCATCGCCGCCGCGGCCTGCGACACCACAAACGCCGCCCCGGTGTCAGCCACGCACGATTTCCCCCCGACGCTTCCGTGCAGTCGGCTGCGCGCGCTCGTGAGCCACGGCAACGGGCCGGAGAGCTGGCGCATGTGGAGCGGCCGGGTGGCGCTGCCGTCCACGCCGGCTCACGTGACGGTCCTGCCGGTGCGCGCCGACCAGGGCGTGCTGGGCGTGCTGGCGATCGTGCACGACGTGAGCTATACCGACGAGCGCGAGGCCGCGACGCAGCGCTTCCTGCTCATCGCCTTCGGCATCCTGGCCGTGACCACATCGATCATCACGGCCGTTGCCGGCCGGGTGCCGTGGCGGCGGTGGAGCGAAGAATTCCGGCGGGCGCTCTTCGACGGCGACGACCGTCAAGAGTTCCGCTTCGTTATGCGCGACGTGCGGGCGCTCGCCGAGCGCATTGCCGCCGAACGCGACGTCGACCGCGACGTCGAAGCCTGGACGCCCCAGCGGCTCCGCGAATTACTCACACGCCATCTCGAGCGTGATCAAGTCCTGATCGTCGCCAATCGTGAGCCGTACATCCATGAGCGCGTGGACGACCGCATCCGCGTCGTACGGCCTGCGAGCGGGTTGGTCACGGCACTGGAGCCGGTTATGCGCGCGTGTTCCGGGGTCTGGATCGCGCACGGCAGCGGCACCGCCGACCGCGAGACCGCGGACCGCGACGGACGTTTGCGCGTGCCGCCGGGCGACGAATCGTACACGTTGCGGCGCGTGTGGCTGACCAAGGACATTGAACGCGGCTACTACTACGGCTTCGCCAATGAAGGCTTGTGGCCGCTCTGCCACATCGCCCACACGCGGCCGACGTTCCGCACGGAGGATTGGCGTGGTTACCAGGAAGCCAACGAACGCTTCGCCGATGCCGCGGCGGCCGAATCGACGACCGACTCTCCGATCGTGCTGGTACAGGACTACCACTTCGGGCTTCTGCCGCGGTTGATCCGCGAGCGGCTGCCGCGCGCGACGGTGCTGATGTTCTGGCACATCCCCTGGCCGAATTCGGAGCGGTTTGGGATCTGCCCACAGCGCGAGGCGCTGCTCGACGGCATGCTTGGCGCGGACATCCTCGGCTTCCACACCCAGGCCGATTGCAACAACTTCATCGACACGGCCGATCGGTACCTCGAAGCGCGCATCGACCGCGAACTGCACGCGATCGTCCAGCAGGGTCGCCGGACCTTCGTTCGCCCGTACCCGATTTCCATCAGCTGGCCCGCAGCCTCGCCGGCCGGCGGCGAGAGCGTGGCGGCGACGCGCGCCAGCGTGTTCCAGGAACTCGGCCTGCGCCCGACGGCGCAACTCGGCGTCGGCGTGGATCGGCTCGACTACACCAAAGGCATCGAAGAACGGCTGCTGGCCGTCGAGCGGTTGCTCGACCGGTTTCCCGACTTGCATGAGCGGTTCACGTTCGCGCAGTTCGCCGCGCCCAGCCGGACGGCGATCGACCGCTACCGCCGACTCAACGACGACGTGGAAGCCCTTGCCGCGCGCATCAACGACAAGTATCGGCGTCCCGGCTATCAGCCCATCATTCTCAAGCGCGCCCATTATGAGCCACCGATGGTCTATCGTTACTACCGCGCCGCCGACCTGTGCTACGTGAGCAGCCTGCACGACGGGATGAACCTGGTGGCGAAGGAATTCGTGGCCGCGCGCGATGACGAGGACGGCGTCCTCGTGCTGAGTCAGTTCACGGGGGCCGCACGCGAGCTCACCGAGGCGCTGATCGTCAATCCCTACGACCTGGACCAGGCCAGCGATGCCCTGGCGGCCGCGCTGCTCATGCCGGCGGCAGAGCGCCGCGTCCGCATGCACCACATGCGCACGCATCTCGCCGAATTCAACGTGTACCGGTGGGCGGGTCGCATGCTGCTCTACGCAGCGCGCCTGCGCCGCACGGAGCGGCTGCCGAGCCGGCTCGTCGCAAGTAGCGGGGTCGCCTAACATGCTGCCACCGGGCTTGACGCAGGCGCTGGCCGGCTTCGCGCGGGACCGGACGCTCGTGGCCCTCGACTTCGACGGCACGCTCGCAGCGATCACCGGATGTCCTCGGGCCGCCCAACTCCGCCGCGAGACACGCGGTCTGCTCGACGCGCTGACAGCGCGCTATCCCTGCGTCATCGTCACTGGTCGGACCCGAGGTGATGTCGAAGCGCGCGTGCGACCGGTGCGGATCGAAGTGATCGGCAACCATGGCGTTGACGCGATCGACCACCGGCCAGACGTGCGCCGTGCCGTGGCGCGCGCGCGACAAGCTATGGCACCGGTGGTCTCGGCGATTCCCGGGGCCTGGCTCGAAGACAAGCAGGACTCGCTCGCGCTGCACTATCGGCACGCCGAGAATCGCGGGGCCGCGCGCCGGACCCTCTCGAACGCGGCGACGGCCGTATCCGGTGTCGTCGTGCTGCCCGGCAAAGCTGTCCTCAACGTGGTCGCGCGCGGCGCGCCGGACAAGCGCGCGGCCATCGATCTCGTGCGCCAGCGCCGACGCTGCCGGAAGGTCATCTACATCGGCGACGATGAGACCGACGAAACTGTCTTTCGACCGCCGCGGCAACGGCTGCTCGGCATTCGAGTGGGCCGACCGTCACGCACGCACGCGCAATTCCGGCTGCCCGCTCAACGGGACGTGGACCGCGTGCTCCTCGCATTGGTCCGCCTGCGCGATGCCGCCCGGCCCTGAACTCGGCACGGGCCCCCGGGCGCGTCGATGGTTGAGCAGAAAACGATGGACAACGCCCAATCGCCCCGAACTCGCCTGGCGGCGCTGCCGCTCGCTCAACGTGAAGTCGTGTTGCTCTTGATTTTGGTGGCTGCGGCAGCGCTGCTCTTCTGGACGACCCGCGAGCTGGCCGACTGGTCGCGACGCCAGAAGTCTCACGAGGCGGCCGAGTGGCACACGCGCGGAGAGTCGCTGCTCGCGGCCGGGCAAACCGATCAAGGGCTCGCGGCACTGCGTCGCGCCGTCGCGGGCGATCGCGCCAACCGGAGCTACGCCCTGGCCCTGGCGCGCGGGCTTGAAGCGAGCCACCGCGACGCCGACGCCGAACGGCTGCTGAAGCAGCTGCGCGACGAATCGCCAGACGACCCGGAAATCAACTGCCGGCTGGCGAGGCTCGCCGTTGCCCGACAGGACGTCGCGACGGCGGTCCGCTACTACCACAGCGCGATGTACGACGCCGATCCGGGCGACTCACTGTTCAGCCGGCAGGCGATCGCGTTTGAGCTCGCGAGCGTCCTGCTCGATCACGGCGATCATGACGGCGCGCTGGCGGAGCTCATCGCGCTCTCACGCGATCTGCCGCCGGACGCCGCAGGCGATCAGCGCGAGGTCGCGCGACTGTTTCTGCGGGCCGGCGACCCCGCTCGAGCGCTGACGCATTTTCTCGCCGCCGCGGTCCAGTCGCCTGCCGCCGACGCCCTTGCCGGGGCGGCAACCGCCGAAATCGCCCTGCACAACTTCCCCGGAGCCGTGCGCGACGGGCGGGCCGCGCTGCGCGACGGGCCGAACCCGGAAGCCGACGCGGCCGTGCGCTTCGCCGAACTGGTACTCGAGACCGATCCGCTCGCGCCGGGCATCCGGGCGGCCGCGCGGGCTCGCCGCCTGTCGGCCGGTCTCGACTATGCCGCGGCGCGACACACGGCGTGCGCGGCGACGACCGAGAGCTCGGGGCCGATCGTCGCCGAGCTCGATCGATTTCGCCGGAGCCATCCCAATCCGCGCGACCTCGACGTCCTTCGTCAGGGCATCGCCTTGGTGACGCGGGCGAGCGAAGCGTTCGCGTCGTGCGCGCCGGCGGGAAAACTTGATGGCGTGTGGTCGGCGATCGCCGGAATGCACGGAGGGACCCGGCCGTGAATGCCCGAGTGCAGGCGCTGCTTCGCTGGCGACTCCAAGAAGACCAGCTCTTTCTCGCGCTCACGGTGATCATCGGCGTCGTCGCCGGTCTGACCGCCGTGTTGTTCTCGCTGGCGATCGACGGCGCTCGATTCCTCTTCTTCGGCCCCGTGTCATCGGCAAGCCGCACCGTGCTGATACTGCCCGCTGTCAGCTTCGTGGCTGGCGTGCTGCTCTGGCGCTTCTTTCCTACGGCCCGAGGCAGCGGCGTTCCGCAAACGAAAGTCGCGTACGCGCTGCAGAACGGCGTGATGCCGCCGCGCGTGCCGCTCGGCAAGTTCCTCACCAGCGCGTTGTGCATCGGGGCGGGCCATTCGATGGGCCGCGAAGGGCCCTCCGTGCAGATCGGCGCGGGCTTGGCGTCCGCCTCCGGCCAGTGGCTGCGGCTGTCACCTTCGCGGATTCGGAACCTCGTGCCGGTCGGGGCCGCCGCGGCGCTCTCTGCGGCGTTCAACACGCCGATTGCGGCCGTGTTGTTCTCGCTCGAGGAGATCATCGGCGACATGAACGCGCCGCTGCTGGGATCGACCGTCGTGGCGTCGGTGTCGGCCGCCGTCGTCGAGCGATCGATTCTTGGCAACGAACCGCTCTTTCACGTGCCGCCGTATCACCTCGTGCATCCGATCGAACTGGTGGCGTATGCCGCGCTCGGCGTCGTCGGCGGGCTGGCGTCGCTCATGTTCTGCAAGGGCCTTCTGGGGTTGCGTCGGCTGTTCCTGATGCTGCCCGTGCGCACCCGGCTCTGGCAACCTGCGCTCGGCGGCCTGATTCTCGGCCTTCTGCTGGCGGTGGTGCCCGACGTTGCCGGCGTCGGCTACGACGTGGTCGATGAGGCGTTGAACGGGTGGCTGCCGCTGCGCATGCTGATCGTGCTCTGCCTGGCCAAGATGGTGGCCACGATCGTGTCGTATTCTTCGGGCAACGCGGGTGGCATTTTTGCGCCGAGTTTGTTCCTCGGGGCGATGCTCGGCGGCGGCGTGGGACTGGTGGCCCAGCGGCTGGCGCCCTTTCCGATCGGTGACGTGGGCGCGTACGCGCTCGTCGGCATGGGCGCGCTCTTTGCGGGAATTATCCGGGCACCAATGACGTCGGTCATGATGATCTTCGAGATCACGCAGGATTATCAGATCATTCTGCCGCTGATGGTGGCCAACATGCTCAGTCTGGCGATCTCGCGCCGCTTCCAGCCAGTGCCGATCTACACGGCGCTGCTGCAGCAGGATGGCGTGCAGCTGCCGGAGAAATCTTCGAGGCGCCGGTCCGGGTCGATCGGTGCATCCGTCGCCCCAGAGAAACGCGAGGAACGATGACGAGAGCATCTGGGCGGGGACACCGAGGGCGGCAGCTCGATTCCACGCTCGACTTCATGCGTGTGCTCTGGGCGCTCGAGCACGCACTCAGGACTACATCCAAGCGAATGAAAACGCGCCTGGGTGTGACCGGGCAGCAGCGCCTGGTGCTGCGAATTGTCGAGCGCTTTCCGGACATCTCCGCCGGAGATCTCGCGCGGGTGACGTGGCTCCACCCCAGCACGCTGACTGGCGGGATCAGACGGCTCGAGCGGCGCGGTCTGCTCGAGCGCGTCGCCGATGCTCGCGACCGTCGGCGCGTCAAGCTGCGCGTGCGACCGCGTGCGCGACGACTCGCGGTCGCAGAGGCCGGTACAGTCGAAGAAGCAGTCGCGAAGATGCTCACCAGCCTGCCCAACTCCTACGTCCTCCACGTGCGGCGGGTATTGACGACGTTGGCCGCGACGCTCGACGAGCGGATCGTTGCAGACAATGGCTGGCCCGTCGCACTCCGGCGCTAGCAACCAGACCAAATGAGGACAACCTCGGTGCCAAGGAAGACGGGACTCCGAGTCGTGATCAGCATGCAGGTGCACTGACGATCGCGCCACCGACAGCTCATGAAATCGATGCAGATAGGCAGCGATGCGGCCAGCACCAAAGTGGTACCGCTACCGCAGACAAGGAATGTCGCCGGGCGTTGCGCGTGGCGATCGCAACGCGGCTCGGAGACAAGATTCCATTGCACTCCTCGTCGCGCCGTAGTGGGGCGCTCGTCCAGCAAGGTTTGCTGAACGATGTCGATTCCGAGCAGACTCGTTCGTCGTATCGATGAGACGCCACCAAAAATGGGCCGGCTCAAACAAGGAGATAGACGATGCGTGTGATGGTGTTCTTCAAAGCCACTGACGAGATCGAAAAGGGCATGACCCCCACGCCCGAGATGCTCGAGGCGTTCAAGGCGATGGATGGGTTCACTGAGGAGCTCGTCAAGGCAGGTGTCTTTGTGGCCGCCGCCGGCCTCAAGCCCAGCTCCCAGTCCAAGCGCGTCGCATTCAACGGGAACAACCGCACGGTCATCGACGGGCCGTTCGCCGAGGCTCGCGAGCTGGTCGCTGGTTTCTCGATCTGGGAGGTCAAGGACATGGACGAGGCCTTGGCCTGGGTGGCGCGCTGCCCCAATCCGATGCCGGACCGTCCGGGTGAGATCGAGATCCGGCCCTTCCTCGAGGCGGCGGATCTAGCGGACTTCGTGACGCCTGAGGAACTCGCCAATCCGCGTACCGGTGAGCGCGGGAAGCTCGGCGTCGCCTGATCGCCCCGCCTTCGCTCGGCGGAACGCGCCGAGCTTCGGCGAGGCCGGCCCTTCGCTCGGCGGAACGCGCCGAGCTTCGGCGAGGCCGGCCGCCTTGTCTCACCTGCGGCCTCGGCCGACAATGCGGTGTGGCCACAGGCGAGACGCACCGGGCGATCGAGGCGACCTTTCGCATTGAACGAGCCAGGCTCGTCGCGGGCCTGGCTCGCATGGTGCGCAATGTCGATCTTGCCGAGGAGCTGGCGCAGGACGCGCTGGTCCTTGCGCTTTCCGAATGGCCGAAGATCGGTGTTCCGGACAATCCTGGCGCCTGGCTGATGGCCGTCGCCAAACGGCGCGCCATCGACGCCTTCCGGCGCGACAAGATGCGCGACCGGAAGCACGAGGAGATCGCGCGGAGGCTGGACGAGTCGGTCGACGAAGCGGCGAAGGCGATTGAAGCGGCGATGGACGATGATCTTGGTGACGAGCTGCTGGCCCTCATCTTCACGGCTTGCCACCCGATGCTGTCGCCCGACGCCCGCGCGGCGCTCACCCTCAAAGTGGTCGGCGGCCTGACGACTGACGAGATCGCCCGCGCGTTCCTGTCGAGCGAGTCCACGATCGCGCAGCGGATCGTCCGCGCGAAGAAGGCGATCGCCAAGGCCGGATTGACTTTCGAGGTGCCACGGGGCGCAGAACGCGCGTCGCGGCTGCCCTCGGTGCTCGAGGTCATCTACCTCATATTCAATGAAGGGTACGCGGCCACGGCGGGCGCCGATCTCATTCGGCCGGATTTGTGTCTGGAGGCGCAGCGGCTCGGGCGCATTCTCGCGGGGCTGATGCCCGAGGATGCCGAAGTGCTCGGCCTCCTGGCCCTGATGGAGATCCAGGCGTCGCGCCACAAAGCGCGCATCGGGCCGGACGGCGCCTTCACGCCAATCACCGAGCAGGATCGCGCTCGCTGGGATCAGTTGCTGATCCGCCGCGGCCTCGATGCGCTGGCCCGCGCCGAAGCGCTCGGCGGCGACGGCCCCTACGTGCTGCAAGCCGCGCTTGCCGCCTGCCACGCGCGCGCGCGGCGGGCCGACGATACCGACTGGCCGCGAATTGCCGCGCTCTACGACCGGCTGCGCGTCGTCGCGCCCTCGCCTGTGGTCGATCTCAATCGCGCGATTGCCCACAGCATGGCCTTCGGCCCCGACGTGGGCCTCAGATTGCTGGACGAGATCGCCGACGCCGACGCCCTGCGCCATTACGCGCCATTGCCGGCCGCGCGGGGCGACTTTCTGTTCCGGGCCGGTCGACTGGCCGAGGCGCGTTCTGAATTCAAGACTGCAGCCACCCTTACACACAACGTGCGGGAAAAGGCCTTTCTCCTCGCACGGGCGGACGCCTGCGACTGCAAAGACTGAAAGCGCTTGAACCGACCCGTCCCCGTCTTCGTATGAAGTCCGCATGCGGACCGCGAATCCGGGGAGGGTGGCGGGACTTTGGTATCTGGCGCTCATCCTCCTTGGGCCGCTGCGTCTCCTCTACATTCCCAACACGCTCTTCGTTCAGGGTGACGCGGCCGCCACAGTCGGCAGGATTGCGGCGCACGAGTGGCTCTTTCGTGTGGGCGTCGTCACGGACCTGGTCTGCGCCGTCATCCTGGTGCTGCTCACGCTCGCGTTCTATCGGTTGTTCGTCGGCGTCGATCGGCACCTTGCCTCGCTCGTCGTGATTCTTGGCGGCGTGATGCCGGCGCTCATGGCGCTGGTTGGCACCGCGGGCGATCTTGCAGTGCTCACAGTTATCCGCGGCGCGCCGTTTCTCTCGGCGTTCGACGTCACGCAACGCGACGCGCTCGCGATGCTCTTCCTGCGCCTGCGGGATCACCTCAACACGTCGGCCGAGATCCTGTGGGGCGTGTGGCTGTTTCCGCTCGGGACGCTCGTGTACCGATCGCGGTTTCTCCCGCGGTTTCTCGGCGTGTGGCTTCTGCTTGGCGGTGTCGCATACGTGGCGCTGTGCGTCGTCGACGTGCTCTGGCCGGAATACAGCCACACGGTCTTCACGTACGCTCAGCCGGTGTTCTTTGGCGAGATCGCGCTCACGCTGTGGCTGCTGATTCGCGGCGCGAAGCCCGCTAACTGAACTCGCCCCGAATGTAGGCCTGCGTGCAGTACCGCCGCGTCGCCGACCGCAAGAGCTCGTCCTGACCGTGATCGCCACGTGCTAGGCTGGCGGTCGGGGACTGATCATGACGCTCAAGACACCAGTGGGTCCGAACGATCACACGGAGGGCCCGGCGGACGCGCCGGTCACCCTCGTCGAGTACGGCGATTACCAATGCCCGTACTGCGGACAGGCGTATCCAATCGTCAAGGCGATGCAGACGCGGTTCGGGTCGCGCCTGCGCTTCGTGTTTCGCAACATGCCGCTCAAAAACGCGCATCCACAGGCTGAGCTCGCCGCCGAGGCCGCGGAAGCGGCGGCGCTGCAAGGGAAGTTCTGGCAGATGCACGATGCGCTCTACGAGCACCAGGCCGAGCTCGGCCCCGAGTTCGTCGTCAAGGCTGCCGCGCGATTGCACCTCGATGTCGACGCGTTTCAGCAGGCCATCGAGAGCGGCCAGGTGCGGCCTCGCGTGGAGCACGATTTCATGGACGGCGTTCGCAGCGGCGTGAACGGGACGCCGACGTTCTTCATCAACGGCACGCGCTACGACGACAGTTGGGACCCGGACACACTTGCCGCCGCAATCGAGCACGCGATCGCTGGGCGCGCACCGGCCGCGCCCAGAGCGTCGCGCCCGATCAAGTTGACGCGGAGATGAGCGTTGAAGTGATCGGGTATCTCGCCGCGGCGTTCACGACGCTGTCGTTCGTGCCCCAGGCAATCAAGACCATTCGCAGCCGCGACACGGCCGCAATTTCGCTGGCCATGTACCTGAGCTTCACCACGGGCCTCGTCCTGTGGCTGACCTATGGGATGGCGGTCGGGTCGTGGCCCATCATCCTGGCGAACGCGCTGGCGCTGCCGCTTGCGGCGACGATCCTCGCCTTCAAGCTTCGGCACGGATAATCGTGTAATCGCGCCGGAGATCGGAGGCAACCATGGCGCGTAGCCAGACACCGCTCGAACAGTTCGTCGACGCGCTGCATCACGAGAACGTCGACCAGGTCCGTGAGTTGCTCGCGATCTATCCGGACGTGCGAGCGGCGATCAACGATCCGATCAGCTACTTCCGGAGCCGGCCAGTGGCGCGCGCGGTCAGGAATCTGCCGTTGCTCGACGTGCTGCTCGAGTACGGCGCCGATCTCAATCTGAAGAGCGCGTGGTGGGCCGGTGGTTTCGGACTGCTCGAGCACAACCTCACGCCGGCCGAGGCGGCGCCGCTCATCGCCCGCGGCGCGGTGGTCGATGTCTTCGCCGCAGCGCATCTTGGCATGTTCGACCGGCTCCACGAGCTGGTTGAGGCCGATCCCTCGCTCGTTCGCGCGCGCGGCGGCGACGGCAAGACGCCGCTGCACTGTGCGACCACGGTCGAGATCGCGAAGTACTTGCTCGACAAGGGCGCGGACATCGAGGCGCGCGACGTCGATCACGAATCGACGCCCGCGCAATATCTCGTCCGCGAGGCGCCAGACGTGACACGGCTGCTCGTCGAGCGCGGCGCCTGGTTCGACATCTTCATCGCCGTCGGCTTACACGATCACCATCTCGTCGAACGAGGTCTGCGCGAGGATTCCGACTCGCTCAGTTACCGCACGTGGCACGGCAAGTACACGGTGGCGCACGACGGCACGCGGCCGGCAACGACGGCGGAAATTGGTGATCGTCGCGGCGACATCTATCGCTGGGTGTTCGGCCACAACCTGTCAGCGATCGACGTGGCTCGCGATCTCGGCGACCACGACATCGAACGCTTGTTGCTGTCGCACGCGACGCCGATGCAACGTTTGCTCGCGGCGTGCAGCAGCGCCGATCACGCCATCGCGGAAGCCATCGTGGCAGGCTATCCCGGCATTGTCGCGACGATCTCGCCTGACGACCAGCGGCTGATCGCAGACAAGGCACATGCGAACGACACCGCGGCCGTCGCGCTCATGCTCGACCTCGGATTCGATCCGATCGCGCGCGGCGTGGACAATTGGGAGCCGATTCGCTGGGCCGCATTTCACGGCAACGCGGAGATGACCAGGCGGCTGCTGGCGTACTCGCCGCCGATCAACGTGCCCGATCCGAGCTACGGCGGCACGCTCCTGGGCGCGTGCATTTACGGCTCGGTCCACGGCTGGCACAGCAAGGCCGGTGATTTTGCGACGACCGCTCAGCTCCTCATCGAGGCGGGCGAGCGCGTCGATCCGTCGCGCCTTCCGACCGGACGCGACGATGTGGATGCCGTGCTGAAAAAGTATCTCTCGTGAAGGCGACCTACTTCACGAAGACGGTCGCCGTCACCGACATGCCCGGCCGCAGCACGGTCGAGGTGTCCTGACCGGGATCGATGACGATCTTCACCGGCACACGCTGCACAACCTTCACAAAATTTCCGCTCGCGTTGTCTGGCGGAAGAAGGCTGAAAGTCGCACCCGTCGCGGCGGAGAGGCTGTCGATGTGGGCGCGGAACGTGCGCCCGTACGCATCGACGGAGATTTCCGCGGCCTGGCCCTTCTGCATGTTGCGCAGCTGCGTTTCCTTGAAGTTGGCCGTGACCCAGACGTCGGCCAACGTCGTGATCGCCATGATCGGTTGGCCGATCTGAACGATCTGCCCGATCTCGACGGTACGTTTGCTCACGACGCCATCAGCCGGCGCGCGCACGGTCGTGCGCTCGAGGTTGAGCTTTGCCTGATCGAGCGCCGCCTGGGCGAGCTGGACCTGCGCGCCCGCGCTCGCGGCGCGCGCTTCAATCAGCTTGACCTGCTCCGGAGCGGTGCCCGCGGCTTTCGCTTGCGCCTGCGCCTGGGACAGCGTACCTCCCGCCTGGACGCGGTGCGCCTCGGCCACCTTCAGGTTCGCCTCAGCCTCCGAGATCGCCGCGTCGGCAGACGCGACGGCGGCGCGCGCGCTCGCGTCGGTGTTCACCGCCGCGTCGTACTGCTGGCGCGACACTTCGTCTTTTTCGACGAGGCCCTTCAGTCGCGACAGATCTTGGGCCGCGCGCGTGGCGTTCGCAGCGGCCTCCGCGCGCCGTGCTTTCGCCGACTCGACTTTCGCGCGCGATGCATCGACCTCGCGGTCCGCGGCCAGCACGGCCGCTTCAGCGTTGCTCGTGCCGGCCTCCGCCGACGTCTCGCCGCTCTTCGACGTCGTCGACGTAATCGGCACGTCAGCGCGCGCCGCTTGTTCCGACGATTGCGCCGCCGCGAGATCCGCCTCCGCTTTCTGCACGGCAAGCTGGTAGTCGCGCGGATCGATCTCGACGAGGACGTCGCCGGCCTTGACCGTCTGGTTGTCCGTCACGCGAATCGCCGTGATCGTTCCGGCCACACGGGCCGCGACCGGGCTCACATGTCCGGTCACTTGCGCATCATCGGTCGTCTCACGCGCGGAGAGGTACCGCCACGTGAGAATGCCGCCGACAATGACGATGAGGCCGAGCGCGATCAGTACGGCCGGGCGACGCAAGTACTGAAGGAGTCCGTTCGCCATTACTGCTGTCCTCCGACGAGCTGCAAGAATCGTTGCTGAACCAGACCGAGCGCGCGCGCCATCGCGGCCTTGGCCAGCAGATGCGCGTGGACGCTCGCGATGTACCGCTCGCTCGCGATGACTTCGGCCTCCTGGGCCTGGGCGAGCTCGATCGTGTTCGTCACGCCGGCGCGGACGCGGTCCTGCGCCTGCGTGAGCTGCTGCTGGGCGAGCGTCCGCTCGCTCTGCGCGACCTGAACGCTCGCGTCTGTCGCCTGCAGATCGAGCAGGGCGGCGGTGACGTCCTCACGGATCCCTGCGCGCAAGTCCTCGAGCTCGGACTCTCGCGCCTGGAGATCGGCGTCGGCCTGCTCGACCTTGCCGCGCGTCGTGCCGCCGTCGAAGATCGGCACGCGCACGTTGGCCCCCACCGTGTACGTCTTGTCGAGGTTCGACGTAGTGTTGCCGATCGCGCCGACATCGGCGTCGAAATGAAGAGACGGCAGCGAATTACCGCGCGCGGATTTTCGTGAGGCGCTCGCGGCCGCCACCCGGGCTTCCGCGCTGCGCAGATCCTCACGGGTCGCGTACGCCGCGGCAAGCGCGACGTCGAGCGTCATTGGCGGCGCCGGCGTGTAGGTCGGGTGATCGGCCAGCGCGTAGGCCTGATCGAGCGGCATGCCGATGGCGCGCGCCAGCCTCAGCTTGGCCTTCTCGAGCGCGTTCTGCGCCGAGATCAGCCGCGCCCGCGCGCCTTCGAGCTGCACCTGCTGGCGCAGCACGTCAATGCCGGCGACGACCCCGGCGGCGCGCTGATCCTCGGCGAGCTGCGCGAGCGCCTCGGCGGTCGTGACTTCGGACTTCGCCGACGCCACGCGCGCCTCGTCGGCGACCGCTTCGAGGTAGGTGCTGCCCACGGCGAGCACGACGAGCTCGCGGACGTTCTGATCGGCATGCGTCTCGGCGGTCGCGAGCGCCTTGCTCTCGTCATACGCGCCAAGCGCCACGGCGTCATAGAGCGGCGTCGAGACGAACAGCCGCGCGTCGAAGACGTTGAACGGACCGATCACCGGCGGCAGTCCGCCGAATCCCGTAAAGCCGAAGGCCGCCAGGCTGATGATCTGGCCGGAGTCACGCACGCCGGCCGAGACGTGCGGAATCAGTGCGGCGAGATCTTTGATCCGCTGGCCCTCGGAGTTGGTCGATCGCGACTGCTGCAGCACGATCTGCAGGTTGTGCTCGAGTCCGCGATTGATGGCGTCGGCGAGCGAGAGCTGAATCGTCTCGTTCGTGGCCTGGCCGGCCGGGACGCCGTGCAGGTACAGATCGGGCACGGTTTGAGCCGCGGCGGCCGCGGCGCCCATCATCCACGCGCCCATCGCGAGCGCGATTTGTCGTGTCCTCATGACACCCTCAATCCCTTCAGGAGCAGCGCGGCGCCCCACGCGACCGTGTCCTCGCGCGCGCCGCCGACCCACCCCTTCATGCGCTGCTGGCCGAGGCCGTACGCAAAACTCACGATGCCGGCCGCCGCACGGCCGGGCGCGACCGCGCCCTCGCGGCTGCGGCTCCGCTGCAACACGCCGCGCCACGCGCGGATTTGCGCGGCGAACACTTCGCCGATGCCGTGGACGGTCTTCGTGCGCATGTCGGGCGTGAGCTCGAAATGGCATTGCTCGAGGAAGTCGCGATGGCGATCGAAGAAGCCGAGGGTCGCGTCCAGAAACCGGCCGAGCTTCTCCTCGCAGCTCGCCGGCTCGGCGAGCAGCGGCACCGTTTCGCGATACAGCTCGCCGATGGCGTCGTCGAGCAACGCTCGCAGGATCTCGTCCTTGGACCGAAAGTACAGGTAGACCGTCCCTTTGGCCACCTTCGCGCCGCGGGCGATCTGGCTGACGGTCGTGCCGGCGAGCCCGTGCCGGACGAAGGCATGGCGGGCCGCGTCGAGAATCTGCCCCCGGCGAAAGTCTGACACGATCGCGGCTTTGTTACGTGACATACTCGGGATGACCTTACAGTTCACTTGACTGACCGAGCGGTCAGTCAAGTCCTCCAGCATACCATATGCCACGTTCGGCCCTGGCGGGCCTTGGGCACCGGCCACGAGGGACCAAGCACCCAGCCCAGTCATTTAGGTAACATCTCTGTCATGCCTTTCGCCACGATCGTGGGCCATCGGCCGGTCGTCGAGTTGCTGCGCCAGGCCGTGCGTCGAGGGCGGGTGCCGCAGAGCCTGCTGTTCGCCGGACCCGAGGGTGTGGGAAAGCGGACGGTCGCCGTCGCCCTGGCGCAGGCCGTCAACTGTCCGAAACGACAGGATGGCGACGCGTGCGGCGTGTGTCCGACATGCGAGCGCATCGCTGCAGGCCGCCACTCGGATGTGACCTACCTCGACAAGGGCGACGAGGCGTCCATCAAGATCGATGCGCTGCGGGCCAGAGTACTCAGCGTCGTCGGCTATCGACCCTTCGAGGCCGAGCGCCGCGTCTTCATCATCGATCCCGCCGACGACATGGTCGAGCAAGCGCAGGATGCGCTGCTCAAGACACTCGAAGAGCCGCCGTCGGCGGCGACGATCATTCTGGTGACGGCCTATCCGGACACGCTTCCGCCAACCATCCAGTCGAGGTGCCGGCGCTTGCGTTTCGGTCCGCTGACCGAAGCCGACGTCACGCGTGTGCTCGTCGAGCGGTGCGGCGTGGCCCGAAGTGAGGCCGCGCAGCTTGCGACGGCGGCTGGCGGCAGCGTGTCGCAGGCGCTGGCGGAGAAGGTGGGCGAGCTCGGCGATGATCGCCGAGCGGCGCTCGAGCTATTGCTCGCCGCGGGCCGCGACACCGGCGTCGGCGGCCGTCTCAAGGCGGCCACGGCGCTGGTGCAGCACGAGTCCGATCGCCGGGATCGCGAGGCCCTCGGCGCGCGCTTCAACGTCGCGGCCTCGCTCCTGCGCGATCTGG
>CAYQRM010000072.1:0-12419 GCA_964419785.1 uncultured Solibacteraceae bacterium
CCCCGAGGCCCCGCGCCGGTCGCGCGGGCCGCGCGCTCTCGCTCGCGGCGTTCGTCCCGTCTGCGTCTGGATCCGAGGGGCTGCGCCCCTGCGGACTCCCCTACGCGCGCTCTCGCTCGCGGCGTTCGTCCCGTCTGCGTCTGATCCGAGGGGCTGCGCCCCTGCGGACTCCCCGACCCGCGCCCCGGCGAGGCCCCGAGCCGGGTCGCGCGGGCCGCGCGCTCTCGCTCGCGGCGTTCGTCCCGTCTACGCCTGATCCGAGGGGCTGCGCCCCCGCGGACTCCCCGACGCGCGCCCTGGCGGGGCCCCGAGGCCCCGCGCCGGCCGCGCGGGCCGCGACTACTTCAAGTGCTTGAAGTGATCGCCAAGCGTCACTTCCGGCCGGCCTGTCGACTCGGTGTACGCCTCCCAATCGGCGCGATATTCCTCGTCCTTGAGGGCGCGGATGCTGAGGCCGATCTTTCGCTCGTCGGGCACCAGACGAATGATCTTCATCTGGTAGTTCTCGCCCGCGCGCAGCTCGAGCTTCTCGCCGCCCTGCGACGAATCGAATTCCGAGACGTGGATGAGCCCTTCGATTCCGTCCGCCAGCTCGACGAACGCGCCGAAGTTGGTCAGCCGCACAACCTTGCCTTCGACGACATCGCCGACGTGGTGCTTGTCGAAGAACTCTTTCCAGATGCCGGTCTGCAGCTGCTTGAGGCCGAGCGACAGGCGCTGGTTCTCGGCGTCGATGCTGAGCACCTGCGCCTCGACGGTGTCGCCCTTCTTCAGCACTTCGGACGGATGCTTGATCTTGCTCCACGACATGTCGGAGATGTGGATCAAGCCGTCGATCCCGTCTTCGACTTCGACGAACGCGCCGAACTCGGTGAGGTTGCGCACCTTGCCGGTGATCGTCGTACCGACCGGATACTTGCCCGCAAGCTCGTGCCACGGATTCGTCTCGACCTGCTTGAGGCCGAGCGAGATGCGGCGCGCGCCCGGATCCACGCCGAGCACCATCGCCTCAACCGGGTCGCCGACGTTGAGGATCTTCGACGGATGCTTGACGCGCTTGCTCCACGACATTTCCGACACGTGGATCAAGCCTTCGACGCCAGGCTCGAGCTCGGTGAACGCGCCGTAGTCAGTGAGGCTCACGACCTTGCCCGTCACGCGAATGCCGACCGGATACCGCTCGATAACGTTGCTCCAGGGATCCGGCACGAGCTGCTTGTGGCCGAGCGAGACGCGCTCGGTCGCCGGGTCGTACTTGAGCACGATCACGTCGATGTCGTCGCCCACTTTCACGACTTCCGACGGATGCGTCACGCGGCCCCAGCTCATGTCCGTGATGTGCAGGAGACCGTCGATGCCGCCGAGGTCGATGAACGCGCCGTAGTCAGTGAGATTCTTGACCGTGCCACGCAGCACCTTGCCATCCGACAGCGTGTCGAGGGTCGTCTTCTTCTTCTCCGCGTTTTCCTCTTCGAGCAGGACCTTGCGCGAAAGCACGATGTTGCCGCGCTTCTTGTTGACCTTGATGACGCGCATGCGGAGCTCTTGGCCCTTCAACGCGTCGAGATTGCGCACGGGACGCACATCGATTTGCGATCCGGGCAGGAACGCGCGCACGCCGATGTCGACGGCGAGTCCGCCCTTGATACGCTCGATGACGCGGCCGATGACGACCTTCCGTTCCTGGTAGGCCTTCTCGACCTCGTCCCAGATCTTCATCTTCTCGGCCTTCTCGCGCGAGAGCACGACGTAGCCCTCGCGATCCTCCGTGCGCTCGAGCAACACGTCGACCGTGTCGCCCGGCTGCGCGGTGATCTGGCCGGTCTCATCAATGAACTCTTCGATCGGAATGATGCCTTCGGACTTGAATCCGACGTCGACAATGACTTCCGTCGGCGTGACTTTGACGACGGTGCCCTTGACGACTTCGCCTTCCGCGATGTTGCGGAAGCTGTTATCGTAAAAGTCCAACAGGCGTGCGTACTCCTGCGGGTCCATCTCTTCGTGCTGAGACGAGGAGAATGTCGAAAAGCCTGCGAGGGTCTTCACACCTCCCTGATTGGATTGCTTCTTTGACGAATCTGAATTGCCCATTGCGCTCCGAGTCCTCCCCAACGCGGACGTTGGTGCCGGATCTCAGCTCCGGCGGGCTGTAAGGTTGGCTTCGCAAGAATTGCGATAAGCACTGAATTATCCGGTACTTAGGGAATCGAGGTCAACCGGCACGAGACGGAGGCGGCACATGGCGGGACGAAAGGGACCGAAACGGCAACGAGCCAAGGCGCGAACACCCAAGAAGCGCCCTCGTTCCCGTGCGCTCCGACGCTCGAAACCGGCGCGCCGAAGCCGCGCGAAACGCCCGGCGACACGCCGAGCCCGCACGGCTAAGGCCTCCGCTCGCCGAAAACCGCCTCGTCAGCCCAAACGCGCGGTGCGCCGGGCCAAACCGGCCTCCAGCCGCCGCGCGACCAAGGCGACGGCCACCGTCCGTATGCCTCACGCCGCTGCCCCGGCGACGCTTGGTCGGCAGCGCCGCACCCTCTCGGATTCGGAGCGCCTCGGCGCCGCGGGGACAGCTGGGGGTTTCCGGGACGACCGGCTGCTTTCGTCGGCCCGCGCGGGCCACGACGAGCTCAAATCCAACCTCAACAAGCACACCGAGACGAGCCCAGCGCTCGCCGGCGGTGACATCGACGCCAAGTGGGAGGACGCTTACGCCGTCGGCGACGAAGCCCCGGGCGGCGACAACCCCACGCCCGGTCAGGATCGCGTCGACGATATCGGCAAAGCGCTCGGCGTGAACTATCAGGACGATCAAGAGCTCGAGGGCGGCGAGGAAATCACCAAGCGCGACAAACACCGCTGGGAGCTCGATCCGGCCTCGTCCGACGATTGGCCGCACGAACCCAAGAAGTAGCGCTCCCTAACAAAGCGCTACTTGTCCGTCGCGTCGCGAACAACATCCATCACTCTATCGACAACGTCCGACACGGACACGCCGGTCGTGTCGATGTAGATTGCGTCGGGCGCGACCTTCAACGGTGAGGCGGCGCGCGTGCGATCAGACAGGTCGCGCGCTTCAAGGGCTTGTGCGACGCCTTGCACGTCGCGCGAATCCCGCGGTGAGGTATGCGCGGGATCGATCGCGCGTCGACGCGCCCGTTCCTCCGGCGCCGCATCGAGAAACACCTTCACGTCGGCCGCGGGAAAGACGACGGTGCCGATGTCGCGTCCTTCCATCACGATGCCGCCTCCGTGTCCGTACTCGCGTTGCTGCTCGACGAGCACGGCGCGCACGGCCGGGTGACGCGCGACGACCGCGGCGGCGGCGTCGATTTCGGGCGTCCGAATCGCACGCGTGATGTCCTCATCGTCAATGATCACGCCCGGCTCGAGGCGAATCCTGGTGCGATTGGCCACGTCGGCGACCGCCTGTTCGTTGTGCAAATCGACGCCCGTGCGGCGAGCCTTCCACGCGACGGCGCGATACATCGCGCCAGTGTCGATGTAGCGGTAGCCCAACCGCTCGGCGACCGTCCGGGCCACGGTCCCCTTCCCGGCGCCTGACGGACCGTCAATGGCAATCGTGAGGAGACGCGCGGACATGACGCTACATTCTTGATCGCCTTTATGATGCGGCATGCTCGAACACTGGCGGGCCTCGATCGCCGTAGCGCTCGTCCTCGGCGTGGCAGCCTGGATTGCGGCGCCCTACTTGTCGAGCGCCGCGTTCATCCTCGATATCGCCGGTACGGGCGGACTGGCGCGGGCGCTCCTGCCGGCGCGGGTGCGCGACGTCACGTCGCGCGACATTCCCGTGCCGACCCGGCTCGGCGCGATTGCCGCGCGACTCTACGAGCCGCGCGGCGGATCGACCCGCAGCGTGCTCGTGTTCCCGGGCGTGCACGCGGGCGGCATCGACGAGCCGCGGCTCGTCACGTTTTCCAGGCGCCTCGCATCGACCGGCATGAACGTGCTGAGCGTGCCGCTGCCCGATCTTCGCGAGTTTCGCGTCACCGCGCGATCGACCGACATCATCGAGGATGCGACGATCTGGCTGACGGCCGATCCGGCGCTCGCGCCGAACGGACGCGCGGGCCTCGTCGGCGTCTCGTTTGCCGGCGGCCTCGCGCTCGTTGCGGCAGGTCGTCCCGCGCTCGCGGGCAAAGTCCAATTCGTCGTGTCGCTCGGCGGGCACGCGGACTTGCCACGCGTCATGACATATCTCTGCACGGGACGCCTTCCCGACGGCGGGACGCGCGAGCCGCACGCCTACGGCATCGTCATCATCCTGCTCGGCGCGCTCGAGCACCTCGTGCCGCCCGACCAGGTCGAGCCGCTGCGCAAATCGGTACTGACGTTCCTCGACGCGTCGAGCTTCGATCAGACCAATCCCGAGCGCGCGAACGAGCTCTTCGCGCGCGCGCGGGCGGTGTCCGCCGATCTCCCAGAACCGGCGCGGACCTACATGCAGTGGGTAAACGACCGCAATCGCGGGGCGCTCGGCGAGAAGCTGCTGCCGCTCGTCGAGGAGCTGGGCGGCGCGCCGGCGCTCTCACCGGATCGATCGCCGGCAACGATGGCGCCGGTGTTCTTGTTGCACGGCGCCGAGGACAACGTGATTCCGTCATCCGAGACGCCGCTCGCGGCGTCGTATCTCGCGGCGCAGGGCAATGCGCACGCGACGTCGCTCTTGACGCCGCTCCTCACCCACGCGACCGTGAGCGATCACGTGTCGGCCGCCGAGGCGTGGCGGCTCGTGGCGTTCTGGAAGCAGATGCTGGACGCCGCGCGTTAGGCGGTCCGGCCGCAGACCGCGGCGTCGTCAACGTCCGTACTTCCGCCGCCGTGAGGTCGCGGAAGTCTCCGGGCGAAAGCGACGCGTCGGAGATCGATCCGATGCGCGTGCGCCGCAAGCGATCGACCGGGTGGCCAATCGCATCGCACATGTACCGCACCTGCCGGTTGCGCCCTTCGCGAATCGTGAGCTCGATCACGCCGCGCGGACCGTCGCGCGACGCGAGCGTGCGCAGCAGCCGGACTCGTGCCGGCAGCGTCCGCCGACCTTCGATCTCGACGCCGCGACGCAGTCGATCGAGATCATGGTCGTCGGGCACGCCGGCGACCTGAGCTTCGTACGTTCGCTCGAGCTCGTAGCGCGGATGCGTGACGCGCTCGGCGAACTCGCCGTCGTTGGTCAGCAGGATCAGGCCTTCGGAGTCGAAGTCGAGCCGGCCGACGGGGAAGAAGTAACCCGTGACGCCCGCGCGCGCGAGCAGATCGACAACGGTCGTGCGCTGCTGAGGATCGGCGCGCGTGCTGACGACGCCGCGAGGCTTGAAGAGCAACAGATACCGTCGCGCGGGCGCACGCTTCAACCGCCGCCCGTCGACCTTCACTTCGTCGTGCTCGAGATCGGCTTTGGTGCCGAGCTCGGTCACAACGCGGCCGTTCAGCTCAACGCGTCCCTGCGTGATCAGCGCGTCGGCCGCGCGCCTCGAGGCAACGCCGACCTGCGACAAAAGCTTGTTCAGACGGATGAGCATGGTCGTTTGAAAATAACGCCGGGTGTCTTTTCGGGTGACATGTCCTCTAAAAAGACACCCGGCGTTATTTCTGGCCTAGTGAATCTGTTCGCCCTCGGCCTTCTCGAATGGCAGCGGGTGCTGCGGCTCGGGCTCGGAGACCGACGCGGGCAGCTCGAAGCCGAGCAACTCTGACATGTCTTCGACCTTCGGCAGGTCGGACAGATCGTTGAGGCCAAATCGCGTCAGAAACTCGCGCGTCGTCCCATAGAGGAACGGCCGGCCGACGACCTGCTTGCGGCCGACGATTTTGATGAGCTTGCGTTCGATGAGCGTGCCGAGCACGCCCGCCGTGTTGACGCCGCGAATCTCCGCGATCTCCGGCGAGGTGATCGGCTGCTTGTAGGCGATGACAGCGAGCGTCTCCAGCGAGGCGACCGACAGTTTCGTCGTCGTCCGCTCATGAAACAAGCGTCTGACCCACTCGTGCAGTTCTGGACGCGTGACGATCTGATAGCCGCCGGCCACCTCGACCATCTGCAGCCCGCCGGGCCGGTCGTACGCTTGCTTGAGCTCCTCGATGGCCGAGAGGATGTCCTCCTTCGGCTCGCTGTCGAGCAGCTTGGCGAGCGTCTTGACGGTCACCGGTTCGGGCGACGCGAAAATCAGTGCTTCGACGACGGCTTTCAAATCAGACATCGGTTGCAACTCTCTTCACGCGTTCTGCGTCGAACGTGCCCGCGGGGTCAGGCCCGGCTGACGCCACGCGGGGCCAGACCCCACTCATTTCCGCGTCCCGTCATCGGGGTCGGAGTCCGCCGGCGCAACCGCATCGTGCGACATGCCGTCGAACTGCGGAGCGCCCTCCATTTTCGCGCGCTTGTACACGCGAATCGGGCCGAACGCGCCCTGCTGGAACACGCGGACGAGCTTGAGCCGGATCATCTCGAGGAGCGCGAGGAACGTCACGATCATGCCGGCGCGCGAGGCGACGTCTTCGAACAGCTCCTCGAAGCCGCAGGCCGTCGTCTCCGACAATCGCGCGAGCAGCTGTTCGATGCGCGTTTCGATCGGAATCTGCTCGACCGGCAGCGGCACGCGCGGGCGCTGGCGCGCGCGCTCGAGGACCTGCCGGAACGCCGCCATCAGGCTGAAGAGATCGACTTCGATCTCCGGCTCCGGCGCTTCGCCCACGAGATCGGTCACGCGCTGATCGGGCCGCGCCCACTGCGCGCTGCGCTGGATCTCGCGCTCATGCAAGAGCTCGGCGGCCGCCTTGAACCGCTGGTGCTCCAGCAGCCGGCGCACGAGCGCCTCGCGCGGATCCTCTTCTGGATCTTCCTGCGTGGGATCGGGGCGCGGCAGGAGCATGCGCGACTTGATGTGGATGAGCGTCGCCGCCATGACGAGAAACTCGCCCACGACGTCGAGATTGAGCTCCTGCATCAGGTTCAGGTAGTCGAGGTACTGCTGCGTGATGAGCGCGATCGGAATGTCGTAAATGTCGAGCTCGTTCTTCTTGATCAGATGCAGCAACAGATCGAGCGGACCTTCGAAGTTCTGGAGGCGGACCGGATAGTCCTCGAGGATCGACTCGAATTCCGGCGGCTGGGGCTCGTTCATCGTTGGTAGTCCAATTTCACGGCGTCGCGCACCCGGGCCATCGTCTCACGCGCGACGACCTGTGCGCGCTTCGATCCTTCCATGAGCACGTCGCGCAGGTACGCCGGCCTGGCGAGGGCGGCCGTCCGGCGTTCGCGGATCGGATCGAGCAAGGCGTTGACGGCCGCGGCGAGCTTGGTCTTGACCTCGACGTCGCCGACCGTTCCGGCCCGGTACCGCGCTTTGAGGTCCTCGACCTCCGCGCGATTCCGGTTGAAGGCGTCATGATAAATGAAGACCGGGTTGCCCTCCACGGTGCCCGGAATGTCGGCCCGCACGCGCTTCGGGTCGGTGTACATCTGCCGGATCTTCTTCGTCACCATCTCGGGCGAGTCCGCCAGATCGATGGTGTTGCCGTAGCTCTTGCTCATCTTGCGGTTGTCGAGTCCGGGCAGCCGCGGCGTGGGCGTGAGCAGCGGCTGCGGCTCGACGAACACGTCGCCGTAAAAATTGTGGAACCGTCGCACGACCTCGCGCGAGAGCTCGAGGTGCGGCACCTGGTCCTCGCCGACCGGCACGAGGTGCGCGTTGTAGATGACGACATCGGCCGTCTGCAGCAGCGGGTAGCCGAGGAACCCGAGATTCGACAGGTCCTTCTCCGACATCTGCTCGATCTGCTCTTTATAGGTCGGCACACGCTCCAGCCACGGAATCGGCGTGACCATCTGCAAGAGCAGATAGAGCTCGGCGTGCTCGGGCACGAGCGATTGCACGAACATCGTGCTGCGCTCGGGATCGAGGCCCGCGCCGATCCAGTCGGCGACGTTGTCGATCGCATACTCGACGATGTTCGCGGTGTCGGCGTAGTCGCTCGTGAGCGCGTGCCAGTCCGCCACGAAATAGAAGCAGTCGTACTGCGCCTGAAGCGCCACCCAGTTATCGAGGGCGCCCACGAGATGGCCGAGGTGCAGCTTGCCCGTCGGCCGCATTCCAGAAACGACACGTTTGCGAGTGGTCACGTCAGCCAGTTGAGGACGATGCGGTTGATGGGCCCGATGATGTCCCAGAGGATGCCGGACAGCAGCAGGGCGTAGAGAATCAGAAAACCGAGCGGACGAATCTGCTGATAGACGCGCGCCGCCGCGCCCGGCAGCACGCCGAGCAGCACGTTGCCGCCGTCGAGTGGCGGCACGGGAATCAGGTTGAACACCGCGAGCAGCACGTTGAGCCCGACGAAGTACGCCAGCGCGAACATCAGCAGCTCGGTCATGAACGCGTCGTGCGGAGCGATTGCGCCGACGATCAGGCGAAGCGCGGCCGCGCCGACGGCCAGAATGACGTTGCTCACCGGACCGGCGAGCGCGACGACCGCGAAATCGCGCCGCGGATCGCGAAGATTGAGGCCGTTGACCGGCACCGGCTTCGCCCAGCCGATCAGCGGCAGGTTGGAAATCATCGCGAGCAGCGGGAAGAGCACCGTTCCAATCCAATCGACATGCGCGATCGGATTGAGCGTCAGCCGCCCGAGCATCTTCGCGGTCGGATCGCCGAGCCGATTCGCCGTCCACGCATGCGCCGCCTCGTGGAACGAGAGCGAGAGGATCAGCGCGGTGAATCGGATGACGATCTCGACGGGCGACAGCGGCGGCACGGCCAGGAACTGTACCACCATTGAGCGCGCGCTATCGCGCGCTATCGTCCGCTCTCGAAGTGCCGGAGCACCGCCTCCGCGACCTTGGGCCCGACGACGGCTGACAGCTCGTCGCGGCTGGCGCGACGGACGCCGGCAAGCGAGCCAAACGCGGTCAAGAGCTGCTTGCGACGCCTCAAGCCGATGCCGGGGATGTCGTCGAGCTCCGATCGCAGGTCGCGCCGGGCGCGCGAGCGTCGATGAAACGTCACCGCGAACCGATGGGCCTCGTCTCGGATCCGTTGCACGAGCAACAACGCCGGCGACGGCGCCGGCAGCGCGATGCCCTCTGCGCGGTCGCGCGTGAACAGCAGCTCCTCCTGCTTCGCGATGCCGACGGCCACGAGCCGCTCGAGACCGAGCTCCCGCAGCGCGTCGTACGCCGCCGTCAGCTGGCCTTTGCCGCCGTCAATGAGCACGAGGTCCGGAAACGGTCCGCCCTGCTCGAGCACGCGCTGATACCGTCGGAGCACCACCTCGTGCATGGCCGCGAAATCATCGAGCGTGGCATCCTTGATCTTGAACTTCCGGTACTCTCCGCGCCTCATGCGCCCGTCCGCGCAGACGACCATCGACGCGACGGTTTCCCTGCCCTGCAGCGTCGAGATGTCGAAGCACTCGATGCGCCTCGGCAACGCCGGCAGCTCGAGCACGGCGCGCAAGGTATCGAGCGCGTCGAAGCTGACCACGGTGTTCTCGGCGAAATGCGATTGATACGCGACGGCCGCGTTGCGCGAGGCCAGCTCGATGAGGCCGCGCTTCGACCCGCGCCTCGGCACCATCACCTCGACCGCATGTTCTGACCGCGCGCTCAGCCACGACTGGAGGGCGGCGTGTTCCTCCGCGTCGATCGCAAACGGCAGGTGCACTTCCGGCGGTGACACATGATCCGCGTAGAACTGCTGGACGGCGGCGGTGAGCACGTCGGCCTCGGCGAGCCCGGGCGACGCGTCGGACACGAGCTCGACGCGATCGATGACGCGTCCATGCCGCACCTGAAAGACGAGCACGACGACGCCGCGCGGACCGATCTTGACGCCGAAGGCGTCGCGGTCGCCGCGACCGACGGTCTCCATCTTGTTGGTGCGATCGCGTACGGTCTCAATCGTCCGAATGGCGTCGCGCAGATGCGCCGCGCGCTCGAAGCGCTCGTCCTCGGCGGCCTCGCCCATCTCTCGCCGCAGGTTGTCCACGAGCTCGTCTTGTCTGCCCTCGATGAGCAGCCGCGCCTGCTCGACGCCACGTTGGTACCGATCGATCGTGCAGATCGATTCGACGCACGGCGCGAGACACCGCTTGATGTCGTACTCGAGGCACGGACGGCCGCGATGGCCGTCGATGATCTCGTTGCACGATCGGATCCCGAACAGCCGGTGCGCCAGGCTCATCGTCCGCCGCGCAATGGCGGCCGGCATGAACGGGCCGGCGAACACGTTGCCGTTGCGCTCGACCCGGCGAGCGACGAGCAGCCGCGGCGCGCGCTCGCCGACCGTGAGCTCGAGATACGGGTACGTCTTGTCGTCGCGGAGCAGGATGTTGTACCGCGGGTTGCGCTGCTTGATCAGCCGGTTCTCGAGCGTGAGTGCCTCGACGACCGAGTCGGTGACGACGACCTCGAGCGACGCCGCCTCGCGCAGCAGCGCGTCGTGACGCGGGCTGGTGCCGATCGCGCCGAGATAACTGCGCACGCGATCACGCAGCACGCGCGCCTTGCCGACGTACAGCGTCTCGCCCGTCTCCGAAAGAAACAGGTACACGCCGGGTTGTTCGGGCAACCGGCCGATCTGGCCCTTGAGATCGTGAATGGCCATGGGCTACGATGCGAGCAAGTTTTTCGTCGCGGACCGTCAGTCAGCCGACACGCCGACCCCTGTGACCTTTACTGGCGCCATTGGCGCCGCGTTCAACTACCCGCTGCGGCTGATCATCGCCGTCTGCGTGCGGCTCCGGATCCATCCGAATCTTCTCACGTTCACCGGCGTGCTCATCAACATCGCCGCCGGCTGGGCGCTCGCGACCGGCAGTTTTCTCACCGCGGGCGTGATCATGGTCGTCGCCAACGTCTTCGACTTCATCGACGGCAAGGTCGCGATGGAGACCGGCAAGATCAGCAAGTTCGGCGGCTTCTGGGACTCGGTCATCGACCGCTTTTCCGATCTCGCGCTCTCGGTCGGACTGATCTGCCTCTACTCGTCGCTCGGGCGCACCGACTACGTGCTCATCACGTCGATCGCGATGGTCTTCGCGACGATGACGAGCTACACGCGCGCGCGGGCGGAGTCGTTGCTGCCCAAATGCAAAGTGGGCTTCATGGAACGGCCCGAGCGTATCGTCCTCTTCATGATCGGCGCGTTCACCAACCGGATGGCCGCCGTGATGTGGGTCATCGGCGTCCTCTCGATCGTCACGGTCATCGACCGCATCTACTACACGTACCTCGAATTGAACGGCAGGCCGCAGCCGCACCCGAAGGGCGTCGCGGGCGTGCTCGTCCGCGCGTTCTACTGGACCGACGAACGCGCGACGCTCGCCTACGACCTGTGGGTCATCGCGATCCTGGCGTTCGTCTGGGTCACGCCGCCGGACTGGCTCGGCGATCCCGTCGCCGTCGGACAGCCAGGGCTCGTGCAGCAGCTGTTCCAATCGGCGATGGGCACTCGCTAACCGCCCTTTATCCGCTGAGCGACGGATCGAAGCAGTGCCGGCACCGCGCCTCGTAGGTGCCTGACGCGCCGACGAGCACGCGCTCTTTCGACGCCACCAGCCGCTGCGTGTGATTGGCCGGGCCGCCGCACACCATGCAGATCGCGAGCGTCTTGGTGATGTACTCCGCAATCGCGAGCAACTGCGGCATCGGCTCGAACGGCTTGCCAAGATAATCGGTGTCGAGGCCGGCAACGATGACACGCTTGCCTTCGTCGGCGAGCTTCGACAGCACGGCCGGCAACTCGGCATCGAAGAACTGCCCCTCATCGACGCCGACGACCTCGGTCTGGGGCAGGACTTTCGACAGCAGTTCGGCCGCCGTCGAGACGTTCGTCGACGGAATCTTCATCTCGCTGTGCGAGACGATCGCGTCATCGCTGAATCGATTGTCGAGCGCGGGCTTGAAGATCTGCACGTTCTGCTTGGCAATCTGCGCTCGGCGAAGCCGGCGAATCAGCTCTTCGCTCTTGCCGCTGAACATGCTGCCGGTGATGACTTCGATCCAACCGGGACGAGGAGTGTAGTGGTGCTCCATGGATTGAGCGTCGCAATCATAGGACAAAGGGCAAGAGGACAGAGGACAGAGGACAGAGGGCAGAGGGCAAAGGGCAAGAGGTCGGGGCCTCTGCCCTCTGCCCTTTGCCCTTTGCCCTTTGCCCTTTGCCCTTTGCCCTCTGCCCTTTGCCCTCTGCCCTCTGCCCTCTGCCCTCTGCCCTTTCTAAGCTCTCGACAAGTACTCCCCCGTCTCCGTGTTGATCCTCACCTTGTCGCCGGTGCTCACGAACGAGGGCACGGTCACGACGAGTCCGGTTTCGAGCGTCGCCGGCTTGACCTGCGCCGCCGCAGTGGCGCCCTTGATGCCGGGCACAGTGTCCTTCACGGTCAGATCCACGGTG
>CAYQRM010000073.1:0-16651 GCA_964419785.1 uncultured Solibacteraceae bacterium
AGTCTTCTCACTTCTTCTTCGCAGCGCCCTTCGACTCCGTCGCGGCCTTCGTCTTTCCTTTCGACGTCGCCTTCGGTTTCATGGCCGCGACGTACGCGTAGCTCGCGTCAAAGTATGGCTTGAGCTCGCGCGTCTTGCCGAGCAAGGCGTCGGGCACGACGACGTACTCTGGCTGGACGACGCCGTAGTGCGCCGCAAGCGCCGTGCGGTACTTCTTGAGAAACGCTTCGCGTTCGCGTTCCGGCAGCCGCAGCGCCACCGTCCCGTCCTTGTGGAGCGCGCTGAACATGTGCCCGTTGAGCGAGGTGTACGGCACGGTATCGCCCTTGCGCTCGACCGCGCGGTTCGTGGCGATGAGCGCATCGTACAGTGCGAGCGCTACCGATCGATCCATCACGCCTCCGTTCAATCTGTCACGCGCCGGCCCCAACGCGTTTCGCCATGAAGATATCTGGCTTGCCGAATCCGTTTGCGTCAGGAAGGACACCGACGATCACGAACCCGCACTTCCGATAGAACGCAAATGGGTGCCGGCCGATATTCCGAATCTTCGCCGCCGCACCAAGCGGGTCGGGATAGAGATCAACTCCGCCCAGACTCGTCCGATTGTCCTCATCGTCCGTCCCCAGGTAAATGGTCACGCCACCTCGAACGCTGACCTCCGTTTCGAAGTCACTGACGAGTGCCCGACCGAGGCCCCGACCGCGGCGGTCGCGCCGCACGACGAGCGGATGCAGCTCCCACACACGACCGCTGTACGTCGGGTTTCCGCTGATCCAGCCGGCAATTGTCCCGTCATCGTCCAGCGCCACGCGACTGATGCGTTCCGTCTCCAGCGACTCTCGCACAGACTCGATCGCGTCCGCACGTGCTTGCCAGGAATCAGAACCGGTGTCCGAGAAGCCGTCCATCAATATGGCTGCGACCTGATCAATGCGATCAGAATCAGCTTCGGTCAAGTCGACGATTCGCATGGATCTGGGACATCACACCTTGGAATCGCCGTTCAGAATCTTGATGATCGCTCCGATCGTATTCCAGTTGCGGGTCGTCACCGGCGTGCCGAACATGCGATCGAGCGTGCCCAGGTACCCGATCGTCTTCATGTGCCGGCGGTATTGACCGACGACGAACTGGCCGTCCCGCGCGAGGACTTGCAACAGCCACTGGCCACGCGGCGGGAGAAGCAGCGGCAGCGTTGGAAACTCACGAGGGACGCGCGAGAGGACGCTCAAGAAGCGGACGACGTCGGGCCGCGCAGTCTCGCGCGAGAAGGGATCGCCAGAGACCAGCTTCGTGATGTCGCGGCCCTCGCAGATCATCACGTGCGTCTCGAACGGGAGCCGGCGGGCCAGTTCCGCGCGAACTGTTGCGCGCGACACGCGCTTGCGGATCACGAACGTCCCGGCGGCGCCGATGTTCACGGCGTCGAGGTGCGCCAGCCGCTTCACGAGCGCCGCGGGTTTGAAGGTCCGGTGCCCGCCAACGTTGACGCCGCGAAGAAAAACGACGAGGGCCATAATCGATGACCGGTCAGAACACGAACGGTAACATGCGCGTTGTCTGGCTCCTACAAGTGCTTCTGCTCACCGACCGCATACGCTTCGCGCACCCAGTCCTGAAACCGATCGTCCACATCCGCCACGGACAGCAGGCGGAAATGATGCACGTGATTGCGCGGCGAGATCGTTTCGACCCGACGAAAGCGCGGATCTGTGCGACGCCTTGCAAGGACGACGTGGCCATCGAGCCATCGATCGCGCGGTGTGATCTGCGCGAACGACATGCGCACTTGAAACGCAATGCGTGTCTTCTCTGGCAGGATGATCACCGGGCCGCACCGGCGAATCGCGCGCCGCACGGCCTGATAGATCGCGCGCACGATCGGACGCCGGCCTCGAAAATGATGCGCGAGGTCGTGACGTCCACACGCGTGCGACTGATTGCGGTTGGCGAAGCGCCGCCGGCAGCGCGGACACGGCCACAACGGGCGCTGGTGCCGCCGCGCTCGGCGTGTGGTCATCGCTTCGCGCCCGATTCGGTCTCACTTCGCGGGCGCTGACGCCGACGCGACGCACTGCCACTTGCCGCTGGCGGTCTTGATCCACGTGTCGACCCAACGCTCCTTCGCATCCACCGCTTTGCCGTTCCCGTCGGTGCCCTTGCCGGTCCAAGAACCGGTGACCACCGCCGAATCGCCGTGGACCACGACCTTGATATCTCCAATTTCGAACGTCCCCCACTTGGCCTTCTTTGCGAGCGCGAGCACTTCGGCCTTGGCGTGCATGGAGCCGTCGGAATCCATCATCACGAAGTCGTCGGCGAGCAGCGGCGCGATGACGTTGACGTCGTTCGCCTTGGCGGCCTTCGTCCATTGCTGTTCCTGATCGATCAAGGTCTGCGCGACTCCTTGCGCCGTAATCACGGCGCCGAGGGTGAGCAGTGCGAACACGACGGGGAAGCCGAGTCGTCTCATGGTGTCTCCTTCGAATTGACGGATGAACTGCCGCGAGACTATACCGCGCGGCCCCGCCCATGTCGACGAAACGATCGGCCCGAGCGTACGTGTAGGATGTCCCCTGTGAGCGTGGTGGTTGCATCCGCGAGCGTGCCGAAGACCTCGCCTGATCTCGTCGCGGCGTTCAGGCTCGCGCCGACGTCAGTCATCAGCGACAACCTCGATCGGCTTCCGGGCGTCATCGGGCTTCGGCCATTCCATCGATCGGGCCGCATGGCGGGCACCGCGTTGACCGTGCGAACACGGGCGGGCGATAACCTCGCAGTTCACCACGCGCTGGAGCTCGTCACGCCGGGCGACGTCATCGTCGTTGATGGCGGCGGCGACGTCACGCGAGCGCTGGTTGGCGAAATCATGAAAGACATCGCGGAGCACCGGGGCGCGGCCGGTTTCGTCATCGACGGCGCGATCCGGGACGTCGCCGCGTTTCGCGCATCCGATTTTCCATGCTTCGCGCGCGGCGTCATCCATCGCGGACCGTACAAGACCGGCCCGGGCGTCATCAACGTGCCGGTGTCGATTGGCGGCTTGGTGATCTCGCCAGGCGACATCGTCGTCGGAGACGAGGATGGCGTCGTGTCATTCCCCTCGTCGATCGCAGAAACGCTCATTGCCGCGGTTCGCGCGCAGGTCGCGCGTGAAGAGGACACGCTCAAGGCGATCCGCGAGGGCCGCTACAAGAGCGCCTACACCAAACAGGCCGCTGAAGATTCGAGGACGTCGTGACGGAACAGAAGAAGGAATTTCACAATATCGACCATCCGGAGGACGGCCTCTTTCGCGAGCTCGCACCGGGTCTGACGACGCGCATCTTTTTTGGAGAGCACGCGATGCTCTCCGTGGTGAACCTTGCGCCCAACGCCGTCGGACGTCTGCATCATCATCCCGAGGAGCAGTGGGGCGTGTTGCTCGAGGGCTCGGCGATTCGCGTTCAGGGCGACGAGGAGATTCCGGTGCGCAAAGGTGATTTCTGGCGGACGCCGGGCAACGTCCCGCACATGATGCGCGCGGGGTCCGAGGGCGCGCGCGTGCTCGATATTTTCAGTCCGCCGCGGCATGAATACACCAAGCCCGGGTCGGGCTTCGGCGACAAGTAGATCTTCGCAGTGCCGCGTGAGATAGAGCCCGTCGCGGTTAGGGCACGCGAACGAATCGCATCTTCTTGCCGCCCAGTTCGAATACCAGCGCCGACATCAGCCCGTTGTCACGTTCGAACACGACCTGTGCCGGTTCGGTCATATTCGGCGTAAACGTGTCGTCGCCGGTGGGTTGTAAGAAAACGCCTGGCATGTCCTCCGGAAACGCGAGCAGCCGCCCTTCGAAGATCGTGATCGCCACACGCGATCCTTCGTCGCTCTTGTACGTGCCGGCGTACGGCTGGAGGAGCGCGGCATCGACAGGCGGCCACGGCGTCAGCACGTCGGCGGATACTTCCTCACCGAATGTGATCCAGAAGCCGTTCAGATCGCGAACGATCACCTCGCGCATGCCGTAGAACATGTTGTGCGGACCTTCGACGATCTCGACGCGGTTCTTGATTTGATCGTGAAGGTTGTCGACATCCTGGGTGTACACGTACAGGTCCACTTCCCGACGATGGCGTGGACTGAGGCGACCGCCAGAGCTGAACATGACGGTACCCGCGCCAAACGACACCATCGCGAAGCTCAGGCCACCCGCGTTGTCGTCGTACGTCGCCGAGACCGTGAAGCCGATGTCGCGGTACCAGTCGACGGTTTTCTGCACGTCCGGGACGTGAAACATCGGGACAACTTTCTTCTCCATGCTGCCCTCACTTCGGACGTATTCCGTACCCGCCGATCGGCGCGGTCTCGACGCGGTTGCTCAAGCCCGCGATCATCGGCCGGCCCTTGGCAATGGCCGCCTGGACGGTCGGCAGGGCCAACGATGCTTTGTGGTCCGCTTGATTGGCCCAGACCTCAGTGACCCAAAGCGCATTGGCGTCCGCAGGATCGGAAGCCACGACGTAACTCAGACATCCGGGCATGTTTTGCGTGCCTTCGAGGAGAATGGCGGCGAGCGCGTCGCGCTGGCCGGGCACGGTCGTCATCTTAGCGATCAAACCGAACATCTGGCCTCCAACCTTCGTTAACCTTAGCTCAGCGGCTAAAACTGCGACCGAAAGACGGCGTTCGTGCCCACTAGCCGCGAAGTCTAACGCCGCAAGAAGGACAATTTCTGGGGTTGATGGCGCGGCCCAGATACCTGGAACAGGCCGGGCAACGCCAGTTCCAAAGCGAGAACGATAGGCCGCCGACGACGAGCGCCAGGAAGATTGGGGCACCTACTCGCGGCGGCATGCCCAAGATGGTCATTGCCGTGTGACGTTGATATAGGACCGCGGCAAAAATGATCGGGGCGAGGGCGCCAGCGAGCAGAAGTTGATTTCGACGACGCCGTGAAAAGGCACGCACGATCTCGATCTCCTGAGTTCCGATGCGTGCCATGAGGTTCCCGATGGACGGCGCTCGCGCTGCGTGGCTCTCAGAACTTCTAACTTCTGGCTTCTAACTTCTAACTTGATCCGTTCTCATCACACGTCCAGCTCTTCCGCTTCCTCCGCGCGTTCCATGATGAACTTGAACCGTGCGCTCGGATCCTTCCCCATCAATTCATTGATGACGCGATCGGTGACAATCTGATCGGTGATCTCCACGCGCAGCAACCGCCGCGTCCTCGGATTGAGCGTCGTCTCCCACAAGACTTTCGGCATCATCTCGCCGAGGCCCTTGAAGCGGGTGATCTCCGGCTTCGCGCGGCCGTCGGCCTTCTTCAAGATTGCGGCCTTGTGCGCATCATCGAGCGCCCAGTGCGTTTCCTTGCCGACGTCGATGCGGTAGAGCGGCGGCTGCGCGAGGTAGACCTTGCCGTCGCGGATGAGCTGCGGCATGTGGCGATAGATGAACGTGAGCAGCAGCGTCGCGATGTGGTGACCGTCCGAGTCCGCGTCCGCCAGAATGATGACGCGACCGTAGCGGAGCTTCGTGATTTCGAAGCCCTTGCCGATGCCACAGCCGAGTGCGGTGACCAGATCTGACAGTTCCTTGTTCTCGAGCACCTTCGAGATTGACGCCGACTCGGCGTTGAGCACCTTGCCGCGCAGCGGCAGAATCGCCTGGCGCGCGCGGTCGCGTCCCTGCTTCGCCGATCCTCCAGCCGAGTCGCCCTCGACGATGAAGATCTCGCTCTCGCCGCGGCCGGGCGACGTGCAGTCGCTGAGCTTGCCGGGCAGCGTGAGGCGCGATGACGTCGCGCTCTTGCGGGTGACTTCGGCCTGCGCGGCGCGGCTCGCTTCACGGGCGCGCGCAGCGAGAATGATGCGCGCGACGATCGCTTCGGCGGTCGACTTTGTGTGATTCAGCCAGTGCTCGAGCGCCGGCCGCACCATGCCGTCGACGATGGCCGCCACTTCCGGATTGTTGAGGCGATCTTTCGTCTGACCCTGGAACTGCGGCTCTTTCAGAAAAATGCTCAGGACGCCGACGATGCCCTCGCGGATGTCCTCGGCGGTGAGCGTCACGCCCTTCGGCGACAGACTGTGCGTGTCGATGAAGTTGCGGATCGCCTTACCGAGCCCGGCGCGCATGCCGTTCTCGTGCGTGCCACCCGATCCCGTCGGAATGCCGTTGGCGTAGCTGCGGAGGTGCTCGTCGGTCGCCTCGGTCCACTGAAGGATCAGATCGAGCTTGAGCCCGGTCTCGTCGTGCTCGCGCGTGAGCGTGAACGGTGCGTCGTGCACGGGCCGCGCCTTGCGCTCGGCGATGATCTTCTTCTGATAGTCCGAGAGCCCTTCCTTGTGCTCGAAGACCTCGCGCTTCGGCTGGCCGGCTTCCGCCGTTTCGTTCTCGAAGACGACCTTCAGCCCCTTGTGCAGGTAGCTCGCGACCTCGAGCCGCTCGCGGATGACCTCCGCGTCGAATGTCGTCTTCGGAAAAATCGTCTGGTCGGGACGGAAGAAGATCGTCGTCCCGCTGCCGCGCGCGGCGCCGAGCTTCTTCACGCCGCCGACAGGCTCGCCCTGCTTGTATTTCTGCTCCCAGGTGTAGCCGTCGCGCTTGACGGTCGCGACGAGCTCGCGCGACAACGCGTTGACGACCGACGCGCCGACGCCGTGGAGTCCGCCCGCGGTCTTGTAGTTGTTCGCTTCGAACTTGCCGCCGGCGTGGAGTGTCGTGAAGATGACCTCGAGCGCGCTGGTCTTCGTCTGCGGGTGCTTGTCAACCGGGATTCCGCGCCCGTCGTCCTCAACCGTGATCGACGATCCGTCTTTGTGCAGTGTCACCGTGACGTTCGACGCATGGCCGTTCATCGCCTCGTCGACGGAGTTGTCGAGAATCTCCCAGACGAGGTGATGCAGGCCCGTCGATCCGACGCCGCCGATGTACATGCCCGGCCGGCGCCGGACGGGGTCGAGGCCTTCGAGAACGGTGATGTCTTTTGCGGTGTAGTTCGCCACGTCGGTGATCAGGATAGTACAGCTTCGACGAGTTGGAGCCTCACTGCTTCCGTGGCATCAGCACCGACATCAACTCGGACATTCTTACGGCAAGGTCTTCAGGCGTCGGAGAGGGGCAGTTGATCATGGTATGATGATTTATCTTACCACCATGCCAAAAACCAAGGTCGCGCTGACTCTCGACGCCAGCCTTGTCGAACAAGTCGACGAACTGGTGGAGCGCCGACGCTTTCGAAATCGGAGCCAGGCCGTCGAGTCGGCACTCGCTGACAAACTGCGCCGCGTCGCGCGCACTCGCCTCGCAACAGAGTCCGCCAAGCTGAATCCGCGCGAAGAGAAACGGCTTGCGGATGAGGGTCTGTCCGCAGACCTGGCATCATGGCCCGAATACTGAGGGGTGACGTCCGCTGGGCAGACCTCAATCCCGCTCGCGGCCACGAGCAAGCTGGCCGGCGGCCCGTGCTGGTGCTGAGTCACGATGTCTTCAACGAGCGTTCCGGCACCGTCATCGCCATGGCGCTGACGAGTCAGGAGCCGCGAGCGGGATTCCCACTCACGCTCGAGAGTAAGGCGGCCGGACTTCCGAAACGAACCTGGATCAAGATCAGTCAGATCCGCACGTTGTCCGTCGCCCGAATCGGCCAGCGCCTCGCACGCGCTTCGGATGAAGAGCTTGCGCGTGCGCTCGACGGCCTTAACGAGATTCTCGGATAGACCTGCGCGCACGAAACTGCCGAAGGGTAGCAGATTCGGCGGCCGGGCAGCTGCCGCCTACGGCGACGCGAACAGCTGATTGCAGATCGCGCCGAACTTCTTGGCGAGCGCGTCACCCGCGAGCTTCGGCGTGCTGCCGAGCGGCATGAAGACGACGGCGCAGGTGCGGTCGCCCGTCTTCCAGGCGTAGAGTGAGTACGCGTCCTCGCCACGCACCGCCTTGTCGCCGACGCCCGCGACCGGAATTCCCTTGGGATGGTACTTCTTGTTGTTCAGGTCCCAATCCGACGCCGAAATGTGTTCGTAGAGCTCGATCATCAAGGTCGTGTCACCGCCGTCGGCGCCATAGACGCAACCGTGTCCATCCGGCCGCGGTTGGCTGTCGCCCGCCGGATTGGCCAGGATGGCGCCCATGAAGTCAGGCGTCAGCAGTCTCTTGCACGCCGTTCCGCCGTTGTTGGCCCACGCGCTGCCCTGCAACCCGACTCCTGACGACATCGTCGTCTCAACATTCGTGACGGCGGCCCGCGGCCATGCCGCAGCCGCGAGGATGCACGTCCACACCGCCATCGTCGCTCGCGCGCGCATTGAATCCTCCGCTCACTGAGCCGCCCAGATCTTGTCGCACAGGTGTCCGAACGCCTTCTGCACGTCTGCGTCGGCGCCCTTCGCTCCGGTCGCCTGGATGTCGCACAGCACGTTGTGCTTGGTCGCGATCAACTCGCGCATCGTGTCCTGCCACACGGCGTGATCGCCGATGCCGCTGACGGGCACGGCCGGCACCGGCACCTTGCCAGTCGTCCAGGCGTTGACCGACACGTCGCCGAGACCCGGTCGCACGGTGATCGTGATCGACGCGAGCCCCGCGGCGTCGAAAATGCACGACTGCGGATCGCCCGCCAGGGGCTTCATCGTGATCGGCGCCGGCAGCAAGCTCGCCACATCGTCGGCCGTGACGATCTTGCGCTCGCAGACCGTCTGAGGCAGCGGCTTGGTCGACGATGTGGAGCCGGACGCCGACGTGCCCGACGTGCAGGCCCCGCCGATCGCGACGACGAGCGCGAGCGCCGGAAGACGAAATGGGACACGCGTCATGAGCGACTCCCGGGCACTCACTTGACCACCGGCGGCTTGATGTTGTCGTAATCGAAGCGCGTCACCACCGACACCTTCTCGCCGGCCTGCAGGCTGACGTCAGTGCGCAGCGGCAGTCCCGTCGCCTTCGAAATCCAGACCTTCGCGTCGCTGGCGCCGACGTCCTTCTGCTCGTAGTGCGCCTGATACACGGCGGCGGGCTTGCCGTCGACGACCTCGCCAGGCAGCGGCGTGCACGAGGCCACGGTGGTGTTGCGGATGTTCTCTTGCTGCTGAGCGGCCATCGCTTGCGGTGTCATCGGACTCTTGCGCCACTCGCCCTTGATCTTCACGTACATCGCGTCGGCGGTCGAAATGGCCTCGCCCTGCAGCGCACCGTCTTTCGTCGTCACCGTATGATGCGGGGTCGTCGTCTCTTTGAGCATGGCGTCGAAGACCGGCTTGCACGAACCGGCCGACGCCTGCGCGAACGTCGGCGCCGCAAACGCGCCGGACAACAGGGCCAGATAGATCACACGCGTCATCGATCGCTCTCCTTTGATCACCGAGAAATTGCAAAACCGCTCGCGGTGCGCGCGACGTGCACGGCGAGCGGCTGGCCCGCGACCACGGTGACGTGCGCGAGCGTCAAGTGCCGGGCGCCCGCATCGACGGCGACGGTGTACTCGCCCGCCGGCACATCGACGCCGGCGTCGCCGGCCTGTCCGTGCGCAACGACTTTGCCCGACGCGTCCGTGACGGTGAACGGGAACGTGTCGATCGTGGCGTTGAGCGCGCGCTCGAGCGCGGGACCGTCGCTCGCGGCATAGTACGCGCCGCCGGTGCTGCCGGCGAGATCACTCAGCGCCTTTTGCGCCTGCGCGCCGCGCAGCGTGAATCCGACAATGTTCAGGCGGAACGCGAGGCCGGAGTGCTCGAGCGCGGCCGCGGCGGCCGCAAAGTCGCCGCCGCAGCTTTCCTCGCCGTCGGTGATGAGCGCGATCGATCCGCCGCCGACGCTCTTCAAATCGTCGATCGCCTGCGTGACCGAGTACACGAGCGGCGTCTCGCCGCGGGGCTTGGCACTGTCGATCAGCTTCGCGAGCGCCGCGCGATCGAGCTTTTGCACCGGCGCCGCCAGATGCGAGTCCGTGCACGTGCGCTTGTCCGTCGACGCGTAGCGATCGCCGTACACACGCAAGCCGACGTTGGTGTCGTCGGCGACGTGCGCAAGCAGATCCGTGAGCACCTGCCGCGCAGTCGCGATGCGGGTACTCTTGCCGAGCGCGAGGTTCATCGAGCCCGAGAGGTCGAGAATGACGAGCAGGTTCTTTCGCACCGCCAGCGGGGCGGGCGGCGGCGGATCGGCCGTGACCGTGAGGTGCCCGCGAGTGAGCGCATCGATCGTCAGGCACAACGTGCCGGTGGCGCCGCCCGACGAGCCCTGCACCGCGAACGCGATCGGCCTGGCGATGGCGGCCGGCGCGGTAATCGTGAGCGTCGCCGGCGCCGTCCGGCCAAGCGAGACCGTCGCGGGATCGATGTGGCCGGCCATGTTCGCGCCTGGCGGCGGCACGACCGAGAGCGCAACCGTTCCCGCGAAGTCCGGCTTGGCGCCGATGACCGTCAACGGGTACGTGACCGTCTGCCCCGCGGCGACCTCGCGGTGCACGAGCGAGACATCTGTAGTGACCGCGAACGGCGCCACCCGCAGTGTGCATGGCAGCGGATCGGGCCGGAACGGCAGCAGCAACTGGCGCGCCGCGTACTGGTGGTACGCGAGATTGGCGTTCTGATCGCGGTCGATGCCGTCGTAGATGATCACACCGCGGCCGTAGTGCGCGTACGCCATCACGAATCCGCTGCCGCCGATCGCATTGGTGCCGAAGAGCGAGCCGCACCAGTGATCGTCGTACTGGACGACCGTGTTCGAGTCCCCAAGATCGTTCGAGCCATTGCCGTTCTTCTTGAGCCGCCACGACGCCTCGTCGAAGAACGCCGGATCGTGCGAGTCCGGGCTCAAGAGAAAGCTCTGCTCGAGTATCTGCAGCGCCGATGCGGACGCGCGGGCGCCAGGATTGCTCGTCGCGAACGGATACGGCAGGAACGAGTAGTCCGGCACGTTGCCGGGCCCGCACGTATCGGCGTCGGAGATGATCAGCTTGTTGCCGTTGGCCACCCACGCGACGAGCGCCTGTTTGACGTCGGCACGCAGGCTCGTCTTGATGTCGCACACTTGCTCGAGCACGACAGTGTCGACGTGGGCGCTCGGAACGAAAGCCGCCGGCCGGACGAGCGACGGCTGGATCGGCCAATAATCGACCCGGTTGAAGATCGACGCGTCCACTCGACCCTCGCCCGGACCCGGCGCGAAGTACCGCATCGTCTGCTCTGAATTGTGAAAGCGCGCGAACGGGTACGGCGCGTACCCGTCGGGAGAGTGCGCGATGAGCAGCACGACCTTGCTCTCGGGACACGCCGGCGGCGCGGCCGCCGGGAGCACGCCGCAACTGGCGCCGGCAGTGCCTGGCGCTTCATAAGCGAGGCTCGCGGGATCGGGCGTGAGCGTCCCGCTCGCGAGCAGCGTCTGCAGATCAGCGTGACGCTGCAACAACGGCACGTAGCCCGTGCGGCTTCCCTCATGTACTGCGACCTCGTCGATGAGGGTGCCGTACGGCGATCCGTTGTTGTGCGGAAACACGATTTTCACGAACCGTGCCTCGGTCGGCGCCGGCAGCTTCACGACGTGGGTACCGGGTTCGCGCGGAAGCGTGACCAGCGTCGCTCTGACGAAGCCGTCGGTCGCCGATTTCATCGAGAGCGAGACCTCGACGTCCTTCGGCCACGAGAGGCTGTAGTCCGCGGGCCAGCCGTACGGAGCTTTCGCGGGTGCCGACGCGAACGTGATCGTCACGTCCGAGACGAGCGCGACGTCGCGGCCGATGAACGAGAGCACCAGCGGCGTGCCGATGGGCGCCGCGTACATCGTGGACGAATCGCCATCGATGGCGTTCTGATCGAGGAAGCCTTCAGCGACGCCGCTCGCGCGACCGCCCTCGGCGCGGCCGCCCATTTCCGCCGCCACGAGATTATCGGTGCGCGTCGGTGCCATTGGCGAGAGCGCGGTCACCGTGCTCGTCAACATGACGGCGGTCACGATCGCAAGCAGTCGGCTCATGGCTCGACGCCTCACTTGCCCTCGGCACAACGCTCGGGCATCGAGTTCTTGATCGCGATGAGCGGGTCCTGCCGCGGAAGCTCGGCGATCGTGCCGGACTCCGAGATCGGATCGGCGTGAACGAGCCCAAGGAAGAAATTGACGACTTTGACGATGATCTTCGGCAGCCCGTAGCCGATGCCGCCGGTGACGACCATCTGAAACGTGCCTTGCCGACAGTCGGCGATGCCTTGCTGCGTGAGCATCATGCTCGACGCCGAATCGGCCTGCTTGAGCGCGGTGATCGTCGACGTCAGACTGACGAAGGGACCGACGGCGAATCCCGCGACGCCAAATCCCACGAGCACGCGCTGGTTGATGCCGAAGACGATCGAATTGATGCCTACCGACAGACCCGCCATGTCGCGAACCATGCTGTTGGCCATCACGGTGTGGATGAACCGCACGTCGAATTTGCCGCCGTGGTAGTCGAGGCCCAGGCTGCCGCTCATGTCGGCAGCGCCGTGCGCTTTGAGGATCGAAGTTTTCGCGCTGAAGCCCGTCGTGAGCGAAATGTCTTGATGAAAATGCACTTCGAGGCCGATACCGCCGCCGTTCAGCGGCAGGACGAGATCGACGGGCAGCGACCCGACCTGACTCAGATTGCGGAGAAATCCTGGGTCCGTCGTGCCTTCGATGGCGACATCGAAACCCGCCGCGCCGGTCAGCTCGACTTCGCTCCACAGCCCATGGGTGACGCTGAGATCGAATCTCACCTGCGGCGCGCGCAGATGGAAGACGACGGAGATGCTGACGTTCAGTCCATCTTTGTTCACCGTCATGCGCACGCCGAGGCCGCCGCAGTCGAACCAGCACGGCACGGCGGAGAGCTCGTCGTTGTATTCCTTGATCGGCGGCAGCTGCGATGAGTACGACGCGCGCTCGATCGACGGCCGGTGCATCGTCCGCATCGGGCGCCACTCGCCGCGCGGCGAGACGATGAAGTACTGCACGTGTCGGACGACCGGCTCGCTCGAGCCACCACCAGATCGGCCGCCAGCCTGCGCTTTCGCCATCTGATCCGCGATAGGCGATCCAAACGCCGCCGGGTCGTCGGGGACTTCAACTGCCGTCAGCGAGTTGAGATCGAGCGGCGCGTGGTACGTCATGTTGCCGCGCTTGATCACGTCCTCCATCTGCACGGGCCCGAGAATCACGGATACCCTCTGGCCATCGCGCGTGAGCTTCAGCACGCGTCCCACGCAGCGGCTGGTCGCAAAAAGGACGTCACCTGGCTTGAGGTTGGCGACTTGCGGATTGGACGCGTCGAGCGTCCAGCCGAGTCCATTTGTATCCCACGACTGGATCGCTTTGTCGCCGTGCTCGATCAGCACGATGTTGTCCTGAAAGTCGATGCCCTTCCCGCGCTCAGGGGCGAGGCCGTACTTCTGTTCGGTCGGTGTCATCTCTGACGGTTTCACGGCGTGCGCGGCGATCACCGGACCGGCTTCTGGTCGAAATCCGTCCCAGACCGGATCGGCACCGGTCGATGATGGGAGGGCTGACGTTGACGGCGCGCTCGACGCTGCGGGCGTTGCCGCAGCCGGTCCTGGCGCCGGCGCGCCATTTTGCTGCCGGCAGGCGGGCACGAGCACAACCGCGAGCACCGCGATCGAGGACACAAAGCGATTCGAAGGCCTGCCGCTCATGCCGTAGTCACCGGCGGATTGGGCGCGACACTCGAAGAGGCGATCGATGCAGGCGCCCCGACCGGCGACGCCGCGAACGCCGTGGCCTTCTCGCCGAGCTCGCGGAAGCGCGTCGAGAGCTGATCGAGCCGCGCGACCCACGCCTCGTTGATGGCTTCATGCTCGATGAGCGCGTGGAAGCGCGTCATGATCATGATGAGAAACACAGGCTTGAGAAACGCGCCTCGCGATGCCAGCGCAAACAACACCGCGACGAGCATGGTGACGACACCGCCGGCTTCGCGAACCGACGCCGGCAGAATGGCGACGAGCGCCGCCGCGGGAATCAGAAGAACGAGCCAGAGTACGGCGCCGAGCGCGTAGTCGAGCACGACGATCCACACCGCCTGCTTCACGATCGGCTTGGCGTTCTGCGCGTAGTACACGAGGCCGTCACGGGACGTCCGCCACGGATTCGTGGCGCCCGTCGCGAGGGTGTACGAGAAGATGACTTTGTCCATGTAGCGCGTGGCCGCGCGCAAGATCGCGGTGATGGCGTTCGCGATCGAGTCAACCCCTGGAATCGGCAACAACTGGCCGACGCCCTCAATCGTCGAGTGCACGGTGTTGACGACGCCGCGGACGAGCAGATTCAGAGCGAAGAGCGCGTTGACCTGGCCGAATCGCTCGGTCACCACGCGCTTGCCGTACGCGAACATCGACTCGGAGCCGTTGCCGACCTGTCCGCGCACGATCAGATCGGTGAGCACGGCGACATGCCCGCATTCGATGAGGTGCAGCGCGTACCGCAGGATGGCGGTCCAGAACCAGCCGGCCGCCGCGACGCACGAGACGAACCACGTCAGGCCGACTACCCCAGCGATGTGCGCGCCAGTCCACGCGGCTCCGCCAAACGTGATGACCATCCAGACGATGCAGCCCAGTGAGAACGCCAGCAGGACGGCAAAACGCATCAGCGCGTACGGCAGACTGCGAACGAGCAGCCCGATTGCCGTCATCAGGCCGCTCGTGCGTACGGCCAACGGATAGGGGTGCGGACTGTGCTCGGCGGGCAGGTCGGGCATCGGTGTTTGACTCCCGCGCTCGACAATCGACGAGAAACCGATACCGATCAACCTAACCAGCCGTCAAACGCGCGCTAACTCAGAACTCATTGAGCCGCGGGGAGTTGCGCGCGCGCACCAACAGCGTCCCGAGCGCCCGAACCTCTGTGCTACGCTGAGCGCCCAACTCTTTACGTTGGATCGCGCGGTCTCAGCATGTCCCTCGCTCGGATTCGCTACCGCTTCGGGCTGTTCGAAGCGGACCCGCAAGACGGTCGCCTGCTCCGGCAGGGCACGCCCGTACGCCTGCAGGAACAGCCGTTTCAGGTGCTCGTCGCGCTGCTCGAGCGGCACGGCGATCTGGTCACGCGTGACGAGATCCGCGAGCGGCTCTGGCCCGGCGACACATTCGTCGAATTCGATAAGAGTCTCGGCGTTGCGCTCACCAAAGTCCGAGCCGCTCTTGGCGATGACGCCGCCAACCCCCGGTTCATCGAGACGCTGCCAAAACGCGGCTACCGCTTCATCGCGCCGGTGACGGTCGACACCGCCGGTTCTTCGGCGGGCACCGCGCCATCGGTCGTCCCGCCGGTCCCTGTCAATGCGTTGTCCACCAGACAAATCGTCGGTCTGGGCGGCGTCGCGGCGCTGACGCTCGTGGTCCTGGCGCTCATCACCTGGCGAGCCGGCTGGCAGAGACCGGCGTCGACGGCGAGTCGTGTTTCAATCGTGATCTCGGAGTTCACCAACGACACGGCCGATCCGATCTTCGTCGGCTCGCTGCGTCGTGCGGCGACGGTCGCGCTGCGCCAATCGCCGTTTCTGTCGGTCATGGCAGATGCGGCGATCGCCGACACGCTGCAGACGCTCGGTCGCGCGCCGAACGAGGTCTTGACCGCGCCGCTCGCACGCGATGTTTGCGCGCACGCGCACGGCAACGTCCTGGTCGACGGTAACATCAGCCTCGCCACCGACACCTACACCCTCGTCGTCGAAGCGACACGCTGCGCCGACGGCGGCATGGTCGCGCACGAAACGCAGAGCTTCACCAAGAAGGATGACGCGCTGCCGGCGCTCGGACGCGAGATCGAGCAATTGCGAACGGCGCTCGGAGAATCGCGCGAGTCACTGCAGATGTACGACGTGCCGCTCCAGGTGGCGACGACCGACTCGCTGGAAGCGCTGCGCGCGTTTCATCTCGGGATGGATCTCCGACTGCGCGCCGACAACCTGCGCGCGATTCCCGCGCTCAAGGCCGCGATCGCGCTCGATCCGCAATTCGCACTGGCGTACGTGCAGATCGGCTCCGCGTACTCCAACATCGGCGACGAGATCGAAGGCCGCCCGTATTTCTCGAAGGCGTTCGAGCTCCGCGACCGCGTGACCGAGCCCGAGCGGCTGCTCATCACGGGCCGCTACTTCGACATCATCACGCGCGAGATGGAAAAGGCGATCGAGACGTACCGGCTGTGGACGGGCCTGTATCCAGATGAGTGGCAGCCGCTGAACGGATTGGCCAATGACGCCAATCAAATTGGCCGCTACGAGGTAGCGGTGCAGGCGGCCACGCGCGCGATCGCTCTCGGACCCAGGCAGACGTTCCCGCTCGTGAACCTCATGACGGCCTGTGCGGCCCTGAACAGGTTCTCGGAGGCGGCCAGTGCCGCGCACGACATCCTGGCGCGCACGCCCGAGAATATGTCGGCGCACATGGCGTTGTACGCGATCGCACGGCATGTCGGTGATGTTGCGACCGCCGACCGCGAGCTGGCGTGGGCCGCGCAGCGTCCACCCTCGTCAGGCATGCTCTACGTCGAGGCGGAGGACGCGGGTCAGCATGGCCGGTTCGAGCAGATGACGCGCCTCTTTCAGGAGAGCGCGCGGTTGGATCGCGACGCTGGCAACCGAGAGGGCGCCGGCAACACGCTGGCGTTCAGCGCGGTCCTCAATTCTCTGGCG
>CAYQRM010000074.1:0-4851 GCA_964419785.1 uncultured Solibacteraceae bacterium
GCCGTAGTTCTTTCCCGTCGCGTTGAACGTCTTGTCGAATTTCTTCAAGAGGTCGGTCATCTTGAAGTGCGTCGGCGACTTGAACGGGTCGTAGTTCTTCACGAGCGCCAGCGCCATGCCGACGACCGACAGGAACTTGCCGCGCGCGGCGTCGTTGACTTTCGACAGGTCCTTGGCGAGCGAGTCCAGCTTGATGAACTCGGGCACCGGCTTCGCTTCCTTCGTCTCCTTGTCGATCATCACGGCCATGCCCACGCCGCAGTTCGGGTGGCAGCCGCAGGAGAGCGAGCCCCAGTCGTGCTCCGGGCCGTGCGCGAGGTCGGCCCAGTCGCTGAACGTGCCCATGAACGAGATCGGGAACCAGTCGCGGACCGGCTCGCCGAGGCCCGTCTGCTTCTTCACGTCGTGCGCCAGGTGCGACAGCGTGTAGCGCTGCGCCTGCCGGCGCTCGTCGGTGATCTCTTCGTCGCGGCCCGTGAACGACACCGGCTGGAACGAGAGGAAGCTGATGCGCCTCGGGTTGTCCAGCGCGAACTGGATGATGCGGCCCACCTGCTCGTTGTTCACGCCGTTGACGATCGTGGTGACCGGCACGATCTCGACGCCGGCCTTCCAGAGGTTCTCGATCGCGCGCAGCTTGACGTCGAACAGATTGCCGACGAGGCGATGCGAGTTCGCGGCGTTGCCGATGCCGTCGAACTGCAGGTAGACGTAGCGAAGTCCCGCGTCAGCCGCGGCCTTGGCGAAGTCGGGGCTCTTGGCGAACTCGATGCCGTTGGTCGCCGCCTGGACCGAGTTGTAGCCGACCTTGCGCGAGTAGCGCACGGCGTCCAGGAAGTACGGCGACAGCGTCGGCTCGCCGCCGGAGAACTGCACCGACATCTGCCGCTTCGGCTTGATTGTGATCGCGTTGTCGAGCAGCGTCTTGATCTCTTCCCAGCTCAGCTCGTGGACGAACCCGACCTGGTTCGCGTCCATGAAGCACGGGTCGCACATCATGTTGCAGCGGTTGGTGAGGTCGATCGTCAACACCGATCCGCGGCCGTACTTGATCGTCGACGATCCGTGGTTGTGCAGTTTCTCGTCGTTGTGCGCGCGCATGTCGGAGCCGGGGAACGACTCCTCGAGGTGCTTGAAGAACGCCGTGTCCATTGCCATGACGTCTTCGAAGTGCCCGTGGATCGGGCAGTCCTTGACCATCATGATCTTGCCGTCGCGCTCGATGATCTGCGCTTTAATCTCGCCGATCTTCTCGGTGAGCAGCACTTTGTAGTCGCGCTTGCCGTCGAGAATCTCCTGGCGCGCCTCGCGGACGCAGACCGGGCAGAGCGAGTCCGTCTCGCGCGGCCAGCCGAGCGGTGGCTTCACCTTCTGCCACGACTTCAGCAGCGGCTTGTCGGACCACTGCGGCGTGAAGCCTTCGTTCGGCTTGATGCTGTTGAGCGCATCGAAGACCACCCACGCGCCCTTCGCGGCGTAGGTCACGCCCTTCTCCACGTACTTGATCGGCTTATGCATAATCCTCCGGTCCGCCGCGGCGATGCACGTACCGCCTGCAAGACAGACAAAATCCTCTCCGGGGCAGAATACCGGGCCGTTCGAAATCAGCCTACAGAATTGTCCCTAAGGGGCGGATTCGAGGGGTGAGCGGGCGCATCCGGCAGCGAACGGGCAGGAGAAATTCAGCTCAACCCCAATAATTTCAAGCAGTTACGGGCTTCGCGACCCGCGTACGGCGCTTCTGGATGGTCAGGCCAACGCGGATCAAAAGCACAGCGAGCAGCCAGAGGCCGTAGCGGAACGGCACGCGGAAGTCAGACTTCTGGATCCACACGAAGTGAATCACGGCCGCGGCGCCCGCGACGTAGACGAGACGATGGAGGCGCTGCCAGTTCTTCTTGAGCCGGCGCACCCACCCATTCGTCGACGTGATCGCGAGCGCGAGCAGGATCGAAAACGCGAGCATCCCCATGAAGATGAATGGGCGCTTGAGGACGTCCTGCCAGATCGCGTGAAACTCGCAGCTCCCGATCGAGTAGCAGCTCTGATCGAACACGAGATACATCGTGAGGTGCATGAGGGCGTAGCTGAACGACCAGACCCCGAGCATCCGCCTCACGCGCTGCAGGCGATTCGCGTGCAGCAGTCGGCGCAGTGGCGTGACTGACAGCGTGATCATCAGGATCGCGAGCGCCGCGATGCCCGTTTCGTGTTCGAGCGTTTTGACCGGATCGACGCCGAGCGCGAGCTGATCGCCCTGCGCAAACGCGTGATACGCGCGCAGTCCGAGGAAGATCGCGGGCATCAGGCACGCGAGAAACACCAGGGGCTTGAACATCCGCGACGCGGCGACGGCGTCGATCCAATATCCGAGGGGCTTCGTTCCTGCGGGCTCCCGGACGCTCGCTCGCGCTCGCTCGTTCTCCAAGTCAGTAGTACTTCCGAAGGTCCATGCCGGCGTAGAGGCTCGCGACCTGCTCGCCGTAGCCGTTGAACATGAGCGTCTTGCGCTTGAGCAGCTCGCCAATTCGCCGCTCGGTCGCCTGCGACCAGCGGGGATGATCGACTGTCGGATTGACGTTTGCGTAGAAGCCGTACTCGTTCGGCGTCTCGACGGCCCACGTGTTGCGCGGCTGGCTGTCGGTGAATCTGATCCGCACGATCGACTTGCCGCTCTTGAAGCCGTACTTCCACGGCACGTGAATGCGAATCGGCGCGCCGTTCTGATTGGGCAGCATCCGCCCGTAGAGTCCGACAACGACGAGCGTGAGTGGATTTTGCGCCTCATCCATGCGCAACCCTTCGACGTACGGGAACGGAATCCCTGCCGTCTGCAGCCCCGGCATCTCGCCGCCGCGCATCAGCGTCGTGAACTCGACGAACTTGGCCTGCGACGTCGGCTGCACTTTGTCGATCACCGCTTTGAACGGAAAGCCCACCCAGGGAATCACGTACGACCAGCCCTCGACGCAGCGATGCCGATAGACCCGTTCCTCGAGCTGGTTGTCCTTGATGATGTCGTCGATTGCCCAGTCGCCGGGCTTGCCGACGAGGCCGTCGACCTTCACCGTCCACGGCCGCGTCTTGAGCCGGCCGGCGTAGCGCGCCGGATCCGTCTTGTCGGTGCCGAACTCGTAGTAGTTGTTCCAGTTCGTGATCTGCTGGTACGAGTTGACCGGATCAGTCTTGTCGTCCGTGATGTAGGTCGACTTCTTCACGTTCGCGAGCGGCGGCAGGTCCTGCCCCGCCTCGGCCTTCCCGACCACCGACGCGGCGATCGCGCCGACGGTGCCCGCCGCGGCGACTTTGATGAACTCACGCCGCGAACGATAGGCCGACTCCGGCGTCACTTCCGAATACGGCAAATCCCAGGGCTTCTTGGACCGAACCAGCATGACTCCCCCCACTACTCAGTACTGTAATTCGACACTGACTACTACGGACGGGCTTTGCCGGCGGTTACAGAAACGACGTGAGACGCTTTTCCCGCCGGCCGGGCTACCATAGAGTGTTTATCGTGACGACCACAACTCTACCTACTATCGCCGAAGCGCTCCGCCAAAAGATTGCCGCCCGTACCGCTCGCGTTGGTGTCGTGGGCCTGGGCTACGTCGGGCTGCCACTCGCCGTCGAGCTCGCCCGCGCCGGGTTCAAGACGACCGGTATCGATCTCGACAAGCGCAAGGTCGACGCCATCAACCGCGGCGAATCCTACATTCAAGACGTGCCGACGGCTGAGGTCGCCGAGTTCCACAAGGCTGGACGTCTCTCGGCGTCGGTCGATGCGGCGGTCGTCGCGTCGCTCGACACCATCAACATCTGCGTGCCGACGCCGCTTCGCAAGACGAAGGACCCCGACCTGTCCTACGTCGTCTCGGCGGTCGAGATGGTGGCCGCCCATCTCCATCCCGGCATGCTCATCGTCCTCGAATCGACCACCTATCCAGGTACTACGGAAGAGGTGGTGCAGCCGATTCTCGAAAAGGGCGGACTCGTGGCGGGCAAAGACTTCTTTCTGGCGTTTTCGCCCGAGCGCGTCGACCCGGGCAACGAGAAGTGGAACACGAAGAACGTGCCGAAGGTCGTCGGCGGTCTCACGCCGGCATGCTCGTCACTCGCGAAAGAGCTCTACGGCGCGTCGATCGACACCGTGGTCATGGTCAGCTCACCGAAGGTCGCCGAGATGGTGAAGCTGCTCGAGAACACGTTCCGCGCCGTGAACATCGGCCTCGTGAACGAGCTCGCGCTGATGTGCGACCGGCTCGGGCTGAGCGTGTGGGAAGTCGTCGACGCCGCCGCGACGAAGCCATTCGGCTTCATGCCGTTTTATCCGGGACCGGGACTCGGCGGCCACTGCATCCCGATCGATCCGTTTTATCTTTCCTGGAAAGTCAAGGAAGTCGGATTCGAGGCGCGATTCATCGAGCTCGCCGGCCAGGTCAACGGCGCGATGCCGCACCACGTCGTCGACAAGGTGACCGACGCGCTCAACGCGCACAGCAAGGCCGTCCGCGGCGCGAACGTGCTCGTGCTCGGCATCTCGTACAAGCGCGACATCGACGACATGCGCGAATCACCGGCGCTCGACGTCATGGCCGTGCTCAAGCAGAAGGGCGCGAAGATCAGCTACCACGATCCGTACGTCCCGACGCTCGCCGCCCGAGACTGGCCGGGCGGCGTCGATCTGAAATCGATTCCACTTACCGCCGAGACGCTCGCGGCGGCCGACTGCGCCGTGATCGTCACCGATCACAAAGCATTCGACTACAAGCTCATTGTCGATCGCTCGAAGGTGGTCGTCGACTCGCGTAACGCGATCAAGAGCGCGCACGCGAACGTGTTCAAGCTCGG